>CAZPGC010000015.1:0-3536 GCA_964585875.1 uncultured Prolixibacteraceae bacterium
TTCTATCTTTAAAAAGTACATGCCCGCAGGCAGTTTTTCAATAGAAAGAATATTCTGTCCTCTGATGCTGAAATCCATTTCCCTGCCGCTTTCCGAGAAAAGCTTTATGTTTTTGATTTTCAATCCCTTGAGGCCGTCAATTATCAGATAATTTGTTGCGGGGTTGGGATATAAAACGATGTTTCCGTCGGCGACTATTTCAAGCGAGTCGGTTTTTGAATATCTATAGCTGCACAGAGGTGTTATTTGCTTCAGTCTGTAGTAGTTAATGCCGATGGATGGGTTTTTATCGGTAAAAGAATAATAAACCGTGTGCGATGAATTTCCGCTGCTTGCCACCGTGTCGAGTATTGTCCAGTTTTCCTTGTCAATACTCTTCTGAACCACAAAGCCCGCATTGTTATTCTCGGAAGCCGTTGCCCACGAAAGTTCCGCCTTGCCGTGATTTTCCTCAACGGTCAATCCCTTGTCGTAAGTCACGGAAGGGGAGATGTTTTCTTTTTTAAAGTTGGCATAATGTGGTGAGCTTCGCAGGTTTATCCCGAAAAAATGTCGTGAGTCGTCACCAAGGGCGCTGCCCGATGCCTCGTCGAAATGCAGCAAAAGCCGTGTAAATGTGTCGGTTTCGAAAGGCATGCAGCGGTATGGCATAAAGTTAATATTGTGAATGTAACGTGCTGTGTCCGAGATTCTAAGCTCGTCTATTTGTCCTACGAGATATCGTTGGTAGCTACCCCAATAGCGAGCTCCTATGTTCAAGGCTTTTGCCGACGGCGGAAGGGCAAATAAGCTGTCTTTACTCCAATCGGCCTCCTGTCCGTTAAGAAAAAGTGCCGTTGTTTCGCCGTCGCGCGACACGGCCACATGCACCCATTTGTCAAAGGATAGATTAACGGCCGAATTGTCGGAACGCAACGAGGAGATAATCTTGCCGGAGGCATCGCGCCTGACGAATCTTACGGCATAATCGGCATCGCTGTCATCAATTAAATAAAGGGAGAAAACGCCTTGTCTGTCCATTATAACATCGTAATCGCTTGAGCTATTGAGCTTTTTGATTCTTATCCAGCATTCGAAGGTATATTTGTCTTTTACATCCAAGTCGTCGAAATAGCTGTCTTTGATGAAAAAAGAGTCGTCACCGTCGAGGTCTAAATACACAGAGCTGCTATCCTGTCGTTTCACCAATACTTCCTGAGGTTGCGAGATGCTGTTTGAGTAATATTTGCCGTTTACTTTTGCTTGAACTTTATAACGGTAGAGCCCGCTTTTGTTGACTTTTCGTTTTAGAGTGTCGCTTGTTAAACCGCTCTTTATCAGCGTGTAACTGCCGCCGTTGTAGCTTTCCCAAACTTTAAATGAACTCCACTGCAGTTTCGTGGAAGTGAGTATGGGCAGCTCGAAAGTTCCGGGCTCATTATGTCTTACCGGCTCACCGATTTCGGCATCGGGTAGGAAGTCGAAAACAGCTCCGTCGATTATGGTGTAACCGCCGCCGTTCCACGAGCCTTGCAGTTGATACCAGCCGTTTGAGCTGCCCCACCAGCCGAATTGCAAATGGTAAAACTTGGGCTGCCCCGTGTTGTAGCCGTAGCCGTCGCACACCGCCACATGGCCGTTTCCCGCCGCATCCGATATGGCAATGCTTACCGGATATTTGTTGCGCAGGTTTTCTCTAAGCCGCGGCCAAAAGGAATACCAAGAGGCATCTTTGTAATGTCCCGAGCAGCGAAAATACCTGTCTATGGCATTGGGTACCCTGTTGAGATTGGACTGCGAGCCGCTGTATTCAAAGTCCATATCCACCGCTATGGCGCAGTGCCACGACAGTTTGCCCATGGCTTCGCGTGTTTTGTCGTACGACACTTGATACATATATTTATCCTGCATCCGCGACCACAAATAACGTGTGCCTCCAAAATTGGCATAGTAGCTTCCTTGGCTGCTGCCCTTGTTGTCGTAGTCGGTATGATAACCCACGCCCGTTACCGGAGGCCATTTGAAATAATGCAACTGTATGGCTGTGGCAGTTGCAACGCAGCCGGGCGAATAGTGGTGAGGGGTGTAGTAATTCCCGACATAAACATTGTTGTTATAAATGTCTTTACAGTTAACGCCTCCCCAAACTGAGCTCAGCCACGGTCCATATTGAACGTCGTAGCCGGCTTTGGAGTATGCTATATTGCTTCTTGACAAGCTTCGCCAAGCCTCTCTGTTTTTTTTTACCTTGTTTCTCATAAAAGCCGAGCTGTCGTTTTCAACAGCTTGTAAACGTTTTCTTATGTCGGCTTTCAGAATTGCCAAAAAGATATTTTCCTTGTTAAAATTGAAATCGAAATTGCTTTCGGTGGAATATGCAATAACCGGATAAAGATTTGAGTCAGCGGTGATTACAATATATCCTTGTGGTTTTAAGAATACAACATAAGCGGGTATGTCAAAGTTGAAAAGGGTAGAGGAGACGGAATTCACTTTGCTGTTTCCGAGATTTTTATCGAAAGAAGATTTTATAAAATTGCGGGCAATTATTTCGGGCTCTGCGGTTTCGATTTGCGCCGCAAGAGCAAATATATTCAGTAAAAAAAGAAATACGAAAAATATTCTCTTTAAAATCATAAAATCTTATTTCAAATTACAAAAATGTAATATGTTGAGTGTTAATATTTTGCGTTATAATTGCAAAATATTATCCGTGATAATTTTCAATTGCATTGCTTGCAAAAGCGTTGTTCTAAATTATGACGAAGATAGGAGTAATTTTCCCTACCTTTTTTGATAATGTTTTTTGCCGGCCGCCTCTCTACGTTTCCCCTTACCGGATTTCTCTTACAAAATGTCCTGATTTTAGGAAAAAACGAGTAAAAAAAAGCCGCAGTGAGTCTCACTACGGCTTTTTTTATTATTAAAGTCTTAAGCTATTCAGCTTTAGGCTCTTCGTTTGTTTCTTCGCCTTTAGCTTCGCTGTCTTCCGTGCTTTCTTCTTCGGCGGCAGCAGCTTTAGCTTCTTCAGCTTGTTTTTCTATCTCGGCAGCTTTGCGTTTTGCTATCTCGGCTGCTCTTTCTTCATTGACTTTAGCTTCAGCGGCAAGAGCCTCTTTTTTGGCGTTGCGCGCTTCTTCTTCATAACCGCTTTTGGCCTTATTTATCTTAGCCTCTTTTTCGGTCATCCAAGCCTGAAACCTTGCCTCGGCCTCATTTTCGTCAAAGGCTCCTTTTTTTACTCCGCGCAACAGGTGACGTTTGTAGAGCACACCTTTGTACGACAAAATAGCCCTGACAGTATCGGTGGGTTGGGCTCCTTTTTCGAGCCAATCCACGGCTTTGTCAATGTCTATAACAATGCTTGCGGGCTGGGTGACAGGATTGTAAGTGCCAATTTTCTCAATAAACTTACCATCTCGTGGTGCACGACCATCCGCAATTACAATATGATAAAAAGGCTTGCCCTTCTTACCATGACGCTGTAATCTAATCTTTACCGGCATAATGTTTTACGTTTAAAATTAATACTAAAATTTGAGGCGGCAAATATGCAA
>CAZPGC010000015.1:3636-30770 GCA_964585875.1 uncultured Prolixibacteraceae bacterium
GGCTGTCATATTTTTTTTCGCAAATGCTAATAAATGAATGATTTTTCATTCGTGAACGTATCAGGCCTACGACTGATTCGTGGCTATTATAAGCCTAAAACAGGTGCAAGCAAAGCAGTGAAAAATCCATAAAATCCGTGTTATTTGTGTTCCTCAAAGATTTTTTATAGCCACTATTTATTAGTGTATTCGTGGCAAATTCGAATTACCTCTTGCTCAACACCACATTCTTTTTAATCATCCGGTTTCTTTGATCTCTTTCTTCAATCACCAGATTATCAATGATATAGTCGTCGTATCCTTCCCGTTTGAAAATCAGCTTCCAAGTTCCGGGGGGCAAAATCACCGAATAGTTGGCGGTGTCGTTTCGAGCTATAAAATTTCCGAAGGTCTCGCCTGTTTCTTTGTTTATGGCAATTATTTTTACATTTATCTTCTCATACGGTATTTTTTTTGCCAGCTCGGCATAGGCGGCAGCACTGTCTTTCTTCTTGAGCAACAGCCTTTTATATTCTCGGTTTATGGGAAAGTTCATCGTGTCGATATGGTCGTTAATACGTTTTATCACCACGTCGAAACGTGTGGAATCGCTGTCGTAAATGGCACCGTAGATGACTGAATATTTGGGACGGCGGTCTTTGAAAATTACCCTGTAGATATCTAAGTCGCCGAAACCACCCGGCCTGAAAGAGGCAATATATCCGTAGCGACCCGATTTGCTGAGCGATATGCTTTTGTCGTCCAAAGGAGTGTTTACGGGATATCCCAAATTGGCTATTTCGCTGATGTGGTTGGAGTCGTCGGGATTCCAGCGAGCTCTGAAAATGTCGTAACCACCCATATTTTTATGACCCTCGGAGGCAAAGAAAAAATAACGTCCGTCGGGCGAAAAATAAGGATAATCTTCGTCCCAGGGAGTGTTGACGGTGGAGTCGAGCACACTCGCCGAGCTCCAGTAACCGTTTGGCAGCCTGAAGCTGAGATATAAATCTTTGCCTCCGCCCTTTTTATGTTCGGCCGAAAATACCAAGTATTTCTTGTCGGGACTGATAGTCAGCGAGTAAATCCTTTTGTAATCGGCGTCTTTTATAAAAATGGGCAAGGGCTGTCTGAAATATTTTCCGCGTTTTTTAGAGTAAAATAATTGTTTATTTCCCTTTATGTCCTCTTTAATCAAAAACAAATTTGCCCCGTCGGAAGTCAGTCCCACAGCTTTTTCAATGTCCGACGAATTAATGGCCGAGTTCATCCGGCGGGCTTTCTTCCATCGTCCGTATTTGAAAAAGGAATAATAAATATCCGAGGGGTAATAGCCGTCATAAAAGGCGTAATTTCCAAGGTTGCTTTTGCGCTGTGCGTTAAAAATTATCATCGACTCGTTTGCCGTGACGTAGGGGTTAAATTCGGGGTATTGTGTGTTGATATATTTTCCTAAGTTGCTTATTTCCACATTAATGGAGTCGGCTACAAAAACTTTTGCATCCTTGCATTTTTCTATCATACGCTTTGCGGGAATGCGCATTTCGTCTTTTTCTGTCTTCGTCAGATAAAGTTCAAACATCTTAATGGCTTCATCGAAGCGGTAGGTTTGCAAGTAGGCCATACCCATATAATAATAGGCCTTTTTGTCGAATTTTTTTTGTTTCAAAACCCACTCGAGTTCCTTCACGGCTTTGCGCTTATCTCTGTTCAAATTCAAATAACAAATTCCGGCTCCCAAATGGTATTCCGTATTATCGGGGTGTTCGGACAAAAGCAATTTATATTCCTTAAGTCCGTCGATGTAATTATTGAACAAAAGGCAGTACTTGGCAAACTTGGGATCGGGTTTTACGTCTTTTGTAAACTCCTGAGCCTTAGCGTTTAAGCTAAAAAAAATTAAAAAAACCGGTATTGCAATTCTCCCTATCATTAAACACAAAAATAAGAACTACAATGTAGCATTCCTTACTTTATTTCTTCAAACTTATCAACAATTCATTTGTGAAAAACCTTTGTGGTTTTGAGGTGTGCTGTTTGTTTGCCATCTTTATTTTCAATCAAATTTCTCGATTTTTCGTAGCTTAACAGGTTTGACCCAAAATAGGCGGTTCTTTAACGATTGAATATCCAAAAGCAACGACTATTTCACTACCTTTGTCACCATAGAAACCAAAACCTAAAACCATGAAAAATATGTGGAAAACTTTTCTGGGCATGATTTTTTTTGCCTCGTTTGTCCTTTCTTCACAGGCACAGATTGTAAATATCGACGTTGACAGCGCTTACAATTTGATACAGGCCAATCAACAAAATCCCGATTTTGTAATACTCGATGTGCGAACACCGTTTGAGTATTGGCAGGGTCACATTCAAAACGGGGCCGAATTGGATTTTTACCGCTCCGATTTTTTCACGATTCTCGACTCGCTCAACAAAAGCAAAGTCTATATGATTCACTGTGCCTCGGGCGGTCGGAGCGGCGTCGTGCGCGATTCCATGGCCGCAAAAGCTTATCAACACGTTTTCAATATGTTGGGAGGCTTTGGTGCCTGGTCGCAGAAATACCCCGTTACCACCCAAACGGCACCCGTGCTGATGAACGCCGGCGACAGCGTGTTGAGTTTTCCTTACACCATTGTCGGCGATACCGGCGTAATTAGCGTTAGGCTAACCAATTACGGCAATGATACGCTGAGATTCGGTGCGGCAAGTTTTAGCGGCAGCAGCCATTTTTTCACCGATTTCGACAGTGCCAAAACCCTTTTGGGCTACCTCGACCACACCTTTAATATATATTACACCCCGGCACAAACGGGGCAGGACTCGGCAATTTTTACGATTGCAAGCAATGGGGGGACTGTTGCTTTTTCGCTAAAAGGCACCGGCAGCGGCGTCGGTTTTGACAAACATCGAGTTAAAGATGACTTTTTTATTTTTCCCAATCCCGCCGCGAATTTTGTCAACATTCGCTTCGCCACAAGCCGCAAACACAAAATACTTTTGTTCTCTATTCAAGGGAGGCTTGTGAAAACATTCTATATATCAGGTAATTATGCGAAATTGTCCTTTTCGTCACTTGAAAAAGGAGTTTACATTTTAAAAAGCGGAAAACAGAACAAAAGACTTATAATTTGGAGGTAAAACGGTTAACAACCTTTTGATAATTTCCTTTCATCCTCTTTATTTCCGCCTTGATTTTTGCATATTTTTGTTTTTGAATTGATGGCGGAAAACGAAAAGTGTTTAACAAATATTTTTCTACGTCATTTTAAAAGTGCTATTTATTTTTGATGGAAGAAGAATTTGATTATTACGACAACAACGAGATACAAGACCTTATCTCAAGATTCGAGGAATATACCTCTGCCGGCAGGGATGTATATTTCGACATCGAGGATTTTGAGGAGATTATCGACTATTACGACGACAGGCAAAATGTGAAACTGCTCGATAAAGCTTTGAGTGTTGCGAGCAAAATTCATCCGCGACACAGCTATTTTATGTTGAAAAAAGCCCAGTTGCTTGGCAGCACCGACAGGTTTCGGGAGGCTGTAAAATTGCTTAAAGACATATTGGCTGCCGAGCCCGGCAACCCGGCCGCTTTGCAGTATCTTGCCTTTGTTTACAGCGTCAACGAAAAGCATAGAGAATCCATAGATGCCTATCTGCAACTTATTGAAGCAGGGGGAGTTAAGCATGAGGCCTGGCTGAATATAGCCATGGAATACGAAGATTTGGAAAAATACGAAATTGCCATAACTTATTTGAACAAGGTGCTTGCCGTGCGCCCCGATTCCGATGCGGCACTTTACGAAATGCTCTACTGTTTCGAATCGCTTAACCAATATGAACGAAGTATTGAGTTTTTCAAAGATTACACCAATAAACATCCCTACTCTGCTCCTGCATGGTTTAACCTCGGCATTTCGTATTCAAACGTGGAAAAATACGAGGAGGCAATTGATGCATATGACTTTGTGCTTGCAATTGAAGAATATTATTCCTCGGCCTATTTCAACAAGGGAAATGCATATTTGAGTCTCGGGCAATACGAAAAAGCCATAGGCTGTTTCAAAGCCACAATGGAATACGAAAGCGAGGACAGCATCACATATTTGTATATTGCCAAAGCCTATGAGGGACTGTCGGATTTCGACTCAGCCTTGCGTTATTATTTTAAATCGCTGGACCTCAACGATAAACAGTCGGAAGCTTGGGCGGCAATAGGGATTATCTATCACCAAAACGGTAAAAATTACAAGGCTCTCGGATTTTTGGAGGAAGCTCTCAATATCGACTCCAACAATCCCGATTATCTTATTGCCATGGCTGCTTTGATGATTGATTTGTCGAAATACAAAGCTGCCGAAGACCTCCTTTTCAAGGCCTTGGAAATAAAATCCGACGAGTTTGAAATATGGTTTTTCCTGGCCGACGTGTTGATAATTCTTGGAGAATATGACAAATGTATCAACTTGATAGATAATGCCTTGAAGCTTTTTCCGCAAAATAAAATGCTGATATTCAAAAAAGGGGATATGCTTAACCAAATGAACAAACCCGCACAAGCTTTGAAGGTGCTAAAAGAAATCGGCATAGACAGCATAGACACTCTTGAATATTTTGTTGAGAATCCCGCTTCATTGGATATTTTTTTGAATAAAGACAAAAATGCTAACTGATGCTCGGTGTGTAAATCGCTGAGTTTAAAATATATAATCGATGATTAAAGAGTATATCATAACAGCCTTAAAAGGAATGGCCATGGGAATAGCTAACGTCATACCCGGAGTTTCGGGAGGTACCATAGCGCTGATAACGGGTATCTTCGAACGCCTTATCAACGCCATTAAATCCTTTAATTTGAAGGCTCTTAAATTGCTTCTCGGCGGGAAATTCAAAGAGTTTGCCGAGTACACGGACTTGGCTTTTCTGCTTTCGCTTTTTGTGGGCATTGCCACAGCTATTGTTTTGGTTGCCAGGCTTTTTGATTATCTTTTTAAAAACTATCCCGTTTATATCTGGTCCTTCTTTTTCGGCCTTATCCTCGCCTCGGTATTTTTTGTGGGAAAGACCGTAGAAAAATGGCGTTTCTCGGTGGTCATTACTTTTGTGTTTGGCGCCGTTGTTGCGGCATTGTTTACCTTTCTGTCTCCTGCCAATCAAAACGACAACTTTTGGTATCTTATACTCTGCGGAGTGGTGGCCATTTGCTCGATGATTCTCCCCGGCTTGTCGGGCTCTTTCGTGCTGATACTCATGGGCAACTACCAATTGGTTGCCATTGATGCCATCAACACATTGAATCTTAAAGTGTTGATGCCTGTAGCCATAGGTGCCGTGGCAGGTCTCATAGCCTTTTCGCATTTTCTTTCTTGGTTGTTTAAGACCTATAAAGACCAAACAATCAGTGCGTTGACAGGCTTTATCTTTGGGTCGCTCGGCATCATTTGGCCTTGGAAAGAGCCCATTGAGAAAACTTTCGGTGACAAAGTAAAAATTGTAGGATACGACTACCACAGCCCTTCGATGAATGCCGAATTTTTCATTGCTCTTGCCATTATGCTTGCCGGCGTTGCTGCCATCTATTTCATGGAAAACTCGGCTTCCAAGGCGGAAAACAAAGATTAAAATGCTTGCCTTCGGTTTAATAGGAAAACAGCTTTCGCATTCGTTATCAGCTGATTATTTCAATACAAAGTTTAAAAAGCTCGGCCTCGATGCCGTCTATAAACTTTTTCCGCTCGACGATATAAACGATATATCAAAATTGATTTCTTCGGAACAAAACTTAAAGGGCTTGAATGTTACCATTCCTTATAAAGAAAAGATTATCAGCTTTTTGGATAGAGCGGATGTCTTAGTAAAAGAGACCGGAGCATGCAACACCCTTTGCATAGAAAACGGCCTTTTGCATGGCTATAACACCGATGTGGCCGGTTTTGAGAAAAGTCTCGGCGAGTTGATGCCGCAACGAGACACCAAAGCCCTTGTCTTGGGTACGGGCGGGGCGGCGAAAGCCGTAACTTTTGTATTGAAAAAGCACGGTATTCCTTATAAAACGGTATCGCGATATAGGGAGAAAGGCGACCTTATTTGGACTGATATTACCGTGGAACTTATTGATGATTACCGACTTATAATAAACGCCACGCCTTTGGGAATGCATCCTTCAAGCGGCGGCATCCCCGATTTGCCTTACCATGCATTGACCGGCCGTCATATGGCAATCGACCTTGTTTACAATCCCGCAACAACACTTTTTATTAAAGAATTTACCTCAAGGGGAGCAAGGGCGCTCAACGGGTTGACAATGCTGCATGCCCAAGCAGAAGAGGCATGGAAAATTTGGCAAAAAATATTGTGAAACGGGCTTATTTTTCGATATGCGAGAATCTATAGGTAAAATTCAAAAGCACTCTTTGGTCGTCGGCCGAGTTTCCGTCTTTGTTGTATCTCTTGCCGTATTGGAAATTTAAACCAACCAAAAATTTATCCTTTATGATGGTGTAAATCAATTGAGCTATAGCGTATTGCGAACGATGGAAGGCATGGCCTGTTTGATTGTAGCTGTTTTCGTAGTTGGTCTCGCTGTATCCGAGAGAGCAGCCCCATTTAGCGTTAAAATCGAAATCATAAAAAGCCACATATCCGTATTGAAACGGCACTGTGGGCATAAAGGCAGAGTCAGGGGCAAGCTCCACTCCTCCGTCATTGTTATATCCTGCGTAGCCGTGTCCGAAAACCGTTTGCAACTTCAATACACCCTTTTTGTTAAATGTATTTATTCCCGTTGTGAGATTTATCGCCCATCCAAACTTGGCAAAGGCTTTTGTTTTTCCTGTCTGAATGCTGAAAATCTCATACTCGAGTCTGCGCAGCAGTACAGCCGTTTTATAATATCCCCAATCAGCCCTGTGCGTATATCTTGAAATAAAATCCGGCAGCACCTCTTTGGGCAAAACATTGACGAGTGTGGGGTCCACTTCCCTTAAAAAATCGATGTCAATATCGTTTCCGGGTATCTCCAGAGCGGCTTCTATTTTGTTTTTTTTGGAAAATTCGTGTGTGTATCTTATGGTAGGTGCCGGCAGTAAGGCCATTCCCGAAGGTCCCCACCAGTCGTAAATATTAGGCATGGCTTCCAAATCGATGAAGGTTGACCAGTCTTTGCCTATTCTGAAGCCGGCCCAGTCGATATAGGCAAAACGAAAACGTACAGTTGTTTCCCCTGCATGCAATCCCATGCCGAAGAGGTCGAACTCGACTCTGAGTTTTACCGGCCCCCATCTGTGTTGCGTGGGTCTTATCCATTCAAACTTAAAAGTGGTGGGGCGTAAGCTGTAATAGAGCCCTCCGTTTGTTCCCCAACCCGGGTCGGATGGATAGACCGGAATCTTCGACGGGCGGAATCCTCCTATCCAATCGGGGTCCATTTGTTTGATGTCGTAAATGACGTCGTTCTCTATCAACAGCCAATAATTGAAATATGATTTTAACTTTTCTTTTTGCTGCGCGCTCCCGGCTAAGGTTAAAATCAAAAATGAAAAAATAAGAGTTAAGTTTCTCATAGTCAATTTGTTGAAATTGTGGTTGTAAAAATACCCAATCCCTGTTTTGTAAGTAATTTTAAGGAGTGTTAGGGCCTTTTTGCGCTGCAAAAATAGAAAAATAATAAAATGTAGTAGGGAAGGCAGGGATGCAATTCAGTGTAATCACATCATCTTTTCACATATTGTCCCGTCAAAAGGCAGCAAAAGATTGTTAGCCTGATTGCATAAGTTTTTCTACATTTGTGCAGACTTGTTTTAAATTTAGTTATAACGATATGTCTTATAAGTTATTGATATCCTGCGTATTTCTTTCGCTTTTCTTTTTTGCGGAGGCGCAAAATTCACCCGAATATTTCAAGGTTTACCCGAAAATTAAAGAAAGCGAGCCCTTATGGGTCAAGCTTATGTATTCCTCCGACCCCGATGTTGAAGAGGTTGTGGAATTGTACAACAGCTATTATTCTTCGCATAAGTTTGTCAAAAACATTCACACACAGAATTACAAATATTGGCTTCGCAATATTAAAGAGCTTGTTGCTGCCGACGGGCATATTCTCAATCCCGAATCACCCGAATATCGCAACAGAATCGAGATGCTTCACAAGCAAAAAATTAAGTTTTCAAAGTCGAAAACCGGCGGCACCACTTGGATTTCGGTAGGGCCTTTTCAAACATACCGGAACAACGGCAGCGGCAATTTGAGGACTACTCAGGCTAACGTATATGCCATTGGCATAGCTCCCTCGAATCACAATATTGTTTATTGCATCACCGAAAGCGGCGGTGTTTTTAAAAGCGTGGATAAGGCCATGAACTGGCAGCTTGTTTCCGCAGATGAGGATTTTGTAAACGGCCAGGATGTAAAAGTGGACCCTCTTAATCCCAATGTCGTTTATGTTGCTTCAAAAAAGAAGATATATAAAACCATTAACGGAGGTGCAAGCTGGTCATTGATATACAGCGGCAGCGGAACAGTAGAGCAGTTTTTTATTCATCCTACTCAAACAAATAAAATATTTGCCGCCACCTCCACGGGCTTGCTTTATTCGTCAAACGGGGGGCAAAGTTGGACAAATATCTTCAATCATCGTTGTTGGGATATTGAGGCTAATCCGCTAAATCCCAACACAATATATCTTTCGGTGGATAATCCGGCACAAAAGAGGGCGGAGGTTTACAAATCTTATGACTTCGGCTCTTCGTGGACACTCATCGACAGCAGCTGGTACACGCCTGCAAACCTGTCGCAAGCTTCGGATATCGGTTGCAAAATAGGGGTAACCCCCGTAGATACCAACAGAATTTATGCTTGCCTTATCGGCAACAGCAAAGCCGGCGACAATGGTTGGATAGGTGTTTATTATTCTGCCGACGGCGGGACGAGTTGGGTTAACCCCGACAGTATTGACGGAGGCCCCTATGCTTCGGGAAACAATATGAACACCAATTGGTATGTTGCCGGATATTCAAATGGTTATCATCAAGGATGGTACAATTTCGACTTGGATGTTTCCCATTTAAATCCCGATAAAATATGGATTGGTACAATTTGGGCCTGTGAGTCTGCCAATAAGGGCAAAAATATAGAATACATAAGAGGCACCCGCAATCTGCCGATGCATGCCGATATTCAGGATATTGACGTGGTGGGAAATGAAATTTGGTTTGTTTCCGACGGAGGGGTAAATTATTCCAACAATGAGATGCAGACCTGTGAGGTGCGTAATAACGGTTTGCATGCAAGCAATTTTTGGGGCTTTGGTCAAGGGTGGAATGAGGACATCTGGACAGGAGGCCGGTATCATAATGGCGATGCCGTGTGGCACGAAAACTACGGCTTTGGAAATACCGTATTTCAAGGCGGTGCCGAGCAAGCTACAGGATATATTAACCCTCTCGATAACAGTCACTGCTACTATTCGGACATCAGCGATAAAATGGCTTCCGACTCGATAAGCATCGCCGCGAAGACGGTTTCGAGTATCAGCAAATATCCCAACGAATCTTATTGGTTTCTTAATTCGAGCGAGATAGAGTTTCATCCCGCTTATGCCGATGTATTGTTCCTTGGTAAAGACAATAAATTTTATAAATCAACTGACGGCGGTGCTACGTTTTCGGTTTTGCATGCCTTTGCGGGCACCGAGCGTGTTTTGGAATTTGAAATATCACAAGTAAATCCCGATGTTATTTACGTACTTGTAAGAAACAGCTATACGGGTACCATCTACAAAAGTACCGATGGAGGCCTTACCTTTTCACCCATTAGCACCATACCGTCCAATAGCAGAAGTAAGTTGGATTTAACCTTAAATCCTTCCAATGCTAACAACCTGTGGGTCAGTACATATTACGGTGGAAATAATCAAAAAGTATATGAAACCGTCAACGGAGGTCAGAGTTGGATAAATCGAACAACTTCCGTTCTTAACGGTCATCGTATTTGCGATATTTTATATCAGGCAGGCTCGAATGGTGTGGTTTATATTGCTACCGAAACGGGTTTGTTTTATTGGGATTCGCAATTGACAAATTGGGTTGATTACAGCGACGGCCTGCCCTTTAAAACCGGGGCATTGAAGATGGTGCCTTTTTATCGTGATGGTAAACTGAGGCTTGCCGGCTCAAGAGGGATATGGGAAGCCGATTTGGCAAAACCCTCATCTCCCTTGGCTCAACCGATGGCAGAAAGTCAAAATATTTATTGCTCGCGCGATACCATACGCTTTGAAGACCATTCGGTGCTCAATCACGCGGGAGCCACTTGGTCATGGACTATTACGCCGCAGCCCCTGTGGATAAATTCCGCTACGGTGCGCAATCCCAAGGCACTGTTTGCCAACGGCACATACAATGTGTCTTTGACTATCCACGATTCCACGGGAGCCTCTTCCGTAGGAAGTCTTACCCTGACGGTAAACAGCAAATGCGAAGCGGATACACTCGCGGGATTAGCTATGAAAGCCGCAAGTAGTGGTGATTACACGGTTGTTCCCGATTTGAATATACACAATACCAACCATTTTACGGTAACGGCGTGGATAAAACCCTCAGGTATTCAAAATCCCTATTCGTCTATTATTATGAATGATGCTACGGCTGCCGGGTTTAACTTCCGTAATAACAATATGTTAGGATATCACTGGCCGGGAGGACAATGGTGGTGGAACAGCGGCCTTGTGCCCGATACCAACCAATGGTCTTTTGTGGCAATGGTTGCAACACCCGATTCCATGACTCTTTATCTTAACGGTATTGCGGCGGTTCATAAAAAATCGCTGAGTCCTGTGGATATTGGCAGCATGAAAATAGGAAGCTATAAAGGCTGGAGCAGCAGGAATTATAAAGGGGAAATAGACGAAGTTTCCATTTGGAACAGAGCCTTGTCGCAAGATGAGATAAGAAAAATCAGGCATCTAACACGCACAGGTTCAGGTCTTCACGGGCAAGACCTTGTGGCGTATTATCAATTTAACAATGCCGGTATAACACAGGTCAGCGACAGAATTTCCACTCATCATGCCAGGCTTTCGGGTAATGCCGTGAAAGTGGCTTCCGGAGCGCCTGTAGGCGATGGTGTCAGCTATGCCGCAACGGTTGACTCGGCGGGCAGGTGGTCCTTTAACACGACGGGGTTATCCCTTGTTTTTACAAACAATAACCCTAAGGGTCAAGTTGTAGTAACACGTCTAAAAACACGGCCTAACGTTGTGCCTTCAAATCAGAATAATGCTTTCGGATATTGGATTGTGAATAACTATGGCAATAATACTTTCGGAGCGCTTGACTCACTGAGTTTCAGTTACTTTAATGCGATACCGGGTTTTTCGCCGCAGGATGTGAAGCTGTATGCCCGTCCGCAAAATTCTTGGCAAAACAACTGGACTCAACTTTGCTCCGCCAACAGTTTTGCCAACGGCGCTTTTAATTTTGATAATACTTGTCAAGTAACTTCTTTTTCACAGTTTTTTATTCCGTATGAAAATACGACGGGCATAAAAAATATACCACATGGAAATTTGAAAATATATCCCAATCCATGCAATGATATTTTGAACGTGGTAAAAATCGGCAAAAGCAGGGAAAGAGTTGAGGTCAATATTTATGACATCTCATCAAGGCGTGTTCGCGCCGCTATTTTGAGAGGAAGTATGGAAAGAGTGAAAATCGATATGAGCAGACTCGGTGCAGGAATATATTATGTGGAAATGAAAACCGGAAAAACAGTAAGCGTTGAAAAAATTGTAAAACGTTAGCTGCTGAGCTGGATTGGATTTTTTACACAATTAGGGTTTGTAAAGTGCACAAAATAAACCCCTTATTCTTTTCTGTGATTGATTTAAAACGGGCATACCACCTTGCCGCAGAACCTGCAGGGAATTGTTTTGCGGTTTGTTTTCGAGAAAAGGCCTAATCTATTTCCAGAGTCATCCGTTCCGTAACAATCATATAATGAGCCGCAAAATTGGGGTCTTCCATATATTTTTGGAGTTTTTTCTGCCATGTTTCGGCCTTCTCACTCAAACGCATCAACCTCATATTCACTTCCAAGTCATCGGGTTTGGTTCTCCTTTCTCTGATAACCTCCGTGAAATGATTCATCCATTCTTCATATTCTTCGATAAATTCGGCTTGCTCTTCCGTAAGCGGAAAATCCCCCGATTTTTCGAGTATCTGCGTTGCTTTTGCGCCCGAAGCAAGAGCTACGGCACCAAGCGATAATCCCAATTTTTGCAGGAAATCTCTGCGTGTCGATTCGTAACTGTCCATCTTTGTAGTATTTGATATTGATTAGCAAATACAAAAATGCAAGAAAATAATTCAGGATTTTGGCTTTCTATGATGATATTTAACATCTCTTTTTTCAAAATCCATCCGCAAGCAATAGCAAATTAATGTGTCGAAAAGTCTATATTTGCAATTTGATTGCAACAGAGCACTTTAAGTGATTTTTTATAGCAAATTCCATGGAAAATGAAAAAATATTTTATCATCGTTTTGTTTTTGATGGCAGGGAAGGGAATTTTTTCGCAAAATGTTAATATTTCCAATGGTAATATTTATGACGGAGAGCCTTTTATCGCCGTCAATCCCGTAAATCCGCAAAACATGGTTGTCGCCTGGATGGGCTATTTGCCTTATTCAAAGATTTTTATTAAAACGAGAGCGACTTTTAACGGGGGTAAGACATGGAGTGCCATGCAGGTGATTTCTCATGTCAACAGTTCTTACGGAAGTGCCGACCCTTCAATGGCTTTCGACGATTCGGGCAATGTTTTTTTGTCCTTTGTCGATTACAATAAAACCTCATCGTCGGGCGCTGTTTTTGTGGTAAAGTCCACCGACGGCGGCTTAAGTTGGTCGAATCCCGTGCAAGTGATAAATGCGAATTTCGACTCCCATAAACCCATAGACCGCCCATGGATAAGCATTGACAGGTCGGGTGGAAATTATAGCGGAAATATCTATGTAACTACCATTCCTCCAACGGTTTTAGGGTATTTACCCCCTCCGTATCATCCCTATCTGACGCTTTCAAGCGACGGTGGAAGCTCTTTTAATCAGTCGCGATATTTGGATACCCTTAATTGGCTTTCGGGCAACGTTTATCGTAAGCCCATGGCCACCAATTGCGTTGCCGCCGACGGCACATTCTATGCCGTTTATCCGAGCTATGTTTATTCGCAAAACTCGTTACCTCAATACATTATTGCTTCGTCAGATAAAGGAGGGGCAGGCTTTTCGTATCACACGGTTTTTACTTTGAGTCCGGGCTCAAATGTTACTGATTCTCTTGCGAAAAAAGGATATTTGATTTTGGCGGACCCTTCAAATGCCAACCATCTGGCATTCGTCTATTTGTCGAATTATTACGGCGATGCCGACGTGTTTATTCGCGAGACTTTCGACAAAGGAGCAACTTGGGGGAATCCGGTAAGAGTAAATGACGACCCGGTGGCAAACAACAGAATGCAGGACTTGCTGTGGGGTGATTTTGACGGCAATGGTAATTTGGTAATTGCGTGGCGCGACCGCAGAAACGGCAGCGACTCCACGTTTAAAACAGCATACGAAATATGGGCGGCATATCGTGATAAGGATTCCCTTGCTTTCGGTGCCAATTTCAGAATATCGGATACTTTGGTGCCCTACGATACTGTTTTGGGCCCTGCCGGAAACGATTTTATGTGTGTGAAATTGGCGAACGACACCTTGAATGCGGTGTGGGCAGATACCCGCAACGGAAAACTTAATATTTGGTTTCAAAGGACGGCGGCTAACGGAGCTGCTCTGATTGTCGAACCTCTCGGCTCCGAAAAGATTCCCCTTGTGGAGGTATATCCGAATCCCACGTCCTCAAAGCTTTGGGTTAAGGGAAAAGGAGTGGAGAAGGTGTTGGTTTACAATTCCTTAAACAAGTTGGTAAAGCGCGTTGAAGGTGCTGAATCCATAGATTTGAAAGGGCTGCCTGACGCATTCTATTTCCTTGAAATTTTCACCGAGGAGGGCGTTGTTGTTAAAAAGATTGTAAAAGGAGAATGATGGGGAGGACTGTTTCAAATTAAACTTCAAAACAAATCCTCCATTACCAATTCCTTCTGTATGAGTCCTAAAGAGTGTTCGTTTTGCTTGATACCGAAGGTGCTTATCATGGTCAACACAACGGTTTTTCTCGTTTTTGTTTCTGTAATAAAGGTGCTCAGCTTGTTTCTGAGATTTTCGGCGTAAGCTTTTGTGATAGTAAATTCTCCCGCGGAAAATTTTATCTCGCAGATGTTTATAACCATATCCTTGCGGTCGATTATCAAGTCTATTTGTGCGCCGTTTTCGGGATTTTTGCTTCTCCACGAATAATTTGAACTTTCAACCCCCGAAATTCCCAATGCTTCCTTTATCTTGTTGATATGCACAAGGTTGAACAGCTCAAACGCATAGCCTCTCCATGTTCTCGCCTTGGGAGAGTCGAAGGAATTGAGCCAATAGTTGACGGTGCTTGCGGGCACTTTCTCGATGAACTTCAGGTAAAAAAGCGTGTAAAAATCTATCAACTGATACAAACTTTGTCGCTCTTTTTTACCGAAAGGAATGTAGCGGCGTATGAACCCGCTTTCTTCCAACTCGTTGAGTAGGCGGCTTGTGCTGCCGGCATTGGGCAAGCCCGACAACTTTATGATTTCGTCGCGGGTAAGACCCTTTGATTTTTTCGCCAGAGCTCTGACGATTTCCAAATGCTTTTGAGGTTTTTTAAAAAGCGATGGAAAAAGGTTTTTGAATTCGTTTCGCAACAGTCCGTTTTCCGAAAAGCAAATATGTTGAATGTTTTGGTCGGCGCTGAAGCCCTTGGCAACCTCTTCCCAATAAAAAGGGACGCCGCCAAATGCAAAATACAGACGCGCTATCTGGTAGTTGTTCAAATTTATCTTTTTCTTTTTCAGCAGCAGCTTGCATTCCGCCGCGGTGAAAGGCTCCAAGCGTATTTTTTTGGTGACGCGGTTGTGCAAGCCGCCTCGGTTGTTTATTATCTTGTTTATCATCCACGAGGCTGCCGAGCCGCAGGTTATCAACTTGATGTCGTCGCGCGCCGAAGCGTAATCGTTCCAAAAATGCTCCAAAGCCTGAATAAAACCCGATTTGGGAGTGTCGAACCACGGCAGCTCGTCGAAGAAAATGACTTTTTTCTTGTGCCTAGATTTTTCAATCAAAATCTTCAGTTGCTCAAAGGCTTCCAACCAGTTTTCTTTTTTCTCGAATTCGATTTTGTCGCTGGTATTTGTAAGAGCTATGTAGAAGTTAAGCAGTTGCTCCGGCGTGTTAACATTGGCAACTCCGCTTATTTGAAATGTGAATTTGTCTTTGAAAAAATTGCGTATCAGAAAGGTTTTCCCCACGCGGCGTCTTCCGTAAACACTGACGAATTCCGACCTGTCGGAGTCGAACGCCGCTTGCAGTATCTCCCTTTCCGCTTCTCTTCCTACCAATGGAGTCATTTGTTTTGCGATTTATATTTGGCTGCAAATGTATAAAAAAATACATTAAACGCTATTATATTTTACTATAAATGGCTATAACCACATATAAAAATATAGTTAAAGCCAAATATAAATTATTAAAAAATTGATAAAAAACAGAATATCAGTATTTTAAAAATAATTATTATTTGCATAAGTAGAAAAATTAAATAAAATCAAATTTATTTATATAAAAGTAAATCCGGTTTGGATAATCAAAGATTATGCTTTGCGTAAAATCTATATTTTGTTTGTCGCGGGTGATATCTGCTTAATGACTATATTTGCCGTCGATAAATTTTGAAGCAAGAACTTATGAATTACAAAGGACTGACTTATGTGAATGCCGCGTTGACCATCGTATTGTTGGCATTTGTGGTGATGCTCTACACCGGCGAAAAAAGCGTAGATGTGACAAATGAAAATGTTGCTCCGGCAGACAGCACCGTTCGGGTTTCGAATGCTATGAGCCCGGGTGCCGATTTGAGCTCCATGAAGATTGCATACGTGAATACCGACACGCTTTGGGCCCAATACAAATTTGTGAAAAACACCCTGAAGAGCCTTGAGGCTCAGCAAAACAGGTTGCAAAAACAGTATGAAGCCAAGATGACAAAGTTGCAAAACGACTACATGGATTATCGACAAAACGGCGCTTCCTTATCTTATGCTCAGCAGCAGGCGCGTGAGGCCGATTTGAAAAAGCAACAGGATGATATTCAGAAACTTGAAGAGGAAGTTAAAAACAAACTGATTATCCGCAAGCAGCAACTTAACAATCAAATCAACGACACTATTTTGGCATTTATCAACCGTTACCGCGTGGCCAAGGGTTACGATTTTATCTTTCAATACGCTTATCTAAACGGTATTCTGTCTGCCTCGTCCGACTATGATATCACCGATGACGTGGTTTCGAAATTGAACGAAGAATACGAAAAGTTTAATAAATAAAATCATGATTTACAGGGTTTTAATCTTGTTTCTTCTTTCGGGACTATTTGTCGTGTCGTGCGGACAAAACACTGCTGTCCCCAACGATTTCGGCAAGGAAGTGGTGACGGAATATTATCCCGATAGTGTGAAAAAAGTGAGCCTCAGATATTCCGAAAGCGATACCTCTTTCGTTTTGCAAACCAAATATTATCACTCCGGAGCCAAATATTGGCAGGGAGTCTTACATCACGGTTTACGTCAAGGCAAATGGACCGCTTGGGGTGAAAAAGGTCAGGTGCTTACCACCGGCAACTACGACAAAGGCGTGCAGCAAGGATTGAAAATCGTTTATTTCGACAACGGCAAAAAGCGTTACGAAGGCATGTTTGAAAACGATAAAAGGGTAGGGGTGTGGAAGTTTTGGACTTCGGACGGCAAACTTGCAAAGGAAATAGATTACGATAAAAGGTGAAATATTTTGCCTGCTTTTGTAAATTCCGGTTCTTTTATCTTGTTGCTTGTGAGAAAAATACGACCATATTAGCTGTTTTTGTTCCATGTTAGACTCATTCATATCATATTGCAAAAATGTCATTGGAGTTGACAACACTTCAAAGGTGTTGCTCACCGTCAGCGGCGGCGTCGATTCCATGGTGATGTTTGAACTATTCAAGCGCGCCGGATTCGATTTTGCCGTTGCCCACTGCAATTTTCAGCTGCGTGGTGATGAATCGGAACGCGATATGGAATTTGTGCAAAAATCTTGCGATGATGCCGGTATTGTGCTGTATGTCAAGTGTTTTGCTACTGCTTCTTATGCGGCACAAAAGGGAATATCCATTCAAATGGCGGCGCGTGAGCTGCGCTACGATTGGTTTGAAAAGTTGAGAAGCGACGGTGATTTCGATTTCATTGCCACGGCTCACCATCTCGACGACCAAGCCGAGACTTTTTTTATCAACCTGATACGCGGGACGGGAATAGCGGGTTTGCACGGCATAAAGCCCGTTAACGGCAAGATTATCAGGCCTTTGATGTTTGCAACGCGTCATGATATTATGCAGTTTGCAAGCCAAAACAATATCGATTTTGTGGAAGACACCTCAAATTTCTCCGATAAATATTTGCGGAATCATTTGAGGCACAATATTATCCCGCTTTTTAATGCGCTAAATCAGCATTTTATTACTAATTTAGCCCGCACAATTGACAACATTGCCGCCATTGAAAACGAATTTAAATCTTATTCGAAATTAATATTTAACCGGATGCTGAAGTTAGAAGGTAACAAAATCATTATTGATATTTCCGAATTGACCAAGATAGATAATCTGAAGCTCTATCTTGCGGAATTTCTTTCACAATACGGTTTTAACGATAACTCCATTAAAAATATTTACGAGAGTTTGACGACGGATAAATCCGGTTTGAGATTCTTTTCTGAGGAATATCGTTTGCTAAAAAATCGTAATGAGTTAATTATTAACCCGTTAGAAAACGGTAATGACGATTCTTCAAATGAATTTTATTTGATTGACAATGACTTCAACACGGAACTTCCGGTGAATTTGAACTTTACTTTAACGGAGGACACTACCGAGTTTAAATCATCTTCGGCATTTGCTTATTTCGATTTTCATAAGCTGAATTTTCCCTTGGTTTTGCGCAAATGGAAGAAAGGCGATTTCTTCTATCCTTTCGGTATGAAGGGTAAAAAGCTCGTGAGTGATTATTTTACCGACAATAAATTTTCCCTTGCGGATAAAGAAGAAACATGGCTGCTGTGTTCGGGCGAAGATATAGTTTGGATTGTGGGACACCGCAGCGACAACAGGTTTAAAGTTGATAAAAACACAAAAAAAACTTTGATAGTTGAGTTGAAAAATGGCACTTATTAAAAAGGTAAGAGGGGCAACACCCCGTTTCGGAGAGAATTGTTTTTTTGCCGATACGGCACAGATTATCGGCGATGTTGTGGCAGGCGATAATTGTAGTTTTTGGTTTGGTGCCGTGGTAAGGGGCGATGTTCATTACATCAGAATCGGCAACAATGTAAATGTGCAGGACAATGCCACTATTCATTGCACCTACAAAAAAGCTCCCGTGAATATCGGCAACAACGTTTCCATAGCTCACAACGCCGTGGTGCACGGTTGCACCATTCACGATAATGTTTTGGTGGGAATAGGCGCAATTATTCTCGACGGTGCGGTTATTGAGAGCAACACGATAATTGCTCCGGGAGCCGTGGTGACGAAAAACACTGTTGTTAAATCGGGCTCGATATATGCGGGTATCCCTGCTAAAAAGATAAAAGATTTGAGCCCCGAGTTGCTCAAAGGCGAGATTAACAGAATTGCCGACTCCTATGCTTTCTATGCCTCGTGGTATAAAGACGAGGAATAGCTTTTGGCATCAAATTATTTCCCTCGGTAAATTTTATAGATGAGGTAAGCAATGCCGGCAATAAAGTGTGCTATCACTATACCCACAATTATAAAAATCCACGTGTTGCTAATCATCGATAAAGTCATCTTTCTTGATTTTCGGTTTTTTCGTTCATCTTGTCTTTTGCATCTTTATCTGCCTTTATTTCAGGATTATACGGTATCAGACGGCGTTTTTTGTCAACCAACATAAAATTGTTGTATTGGTAAATGTTGGCATAATTGTTATCCCAACAGCCTGCTGCCGATTTATTGAAAACAAAATCGTTTTGCAAGGTGTTTACCTTCAGTTTGTTCATACACGGTGTGAAATCGCTTCCGAAGGAATACAAAAGCGACAGGAAATAATAGCTTTGGTCGAAGCCTTTGAAGGCCATGAAATTGGGGTCGGTTTTATATTTATCGAAAAATTTATGGGCAAATATTTGAACGTTATTTTGCGAGTAGTTGATAAAACCGGGGCTGACTAGTGTCAGGTGAAGGTTTACAAGATATTCATCCTCAAGGGTTTTGTATTTCTTCCAACGGTCCTCGGTGCCCATTAAAATAATGTCGTATTTATCGGAAAGGCCGTTTAATTGTCGAACAAAACTCGAAATGTAAGCCTCGTCGTCAACAAGGTTTATCACCACATTGCGCCCGGTCGGCTTCAGGTCAGCCATCAGCTTTTTGAAACCTTCCGTTTTGTAGTTGTAAATACGGACTTTGTTGCTGTCCAAATTTCCCGATAAAGAGTATTTTTTTATGAGATTCTTTATGAGTGAAAGCTCCTGCAATTCCGTTTGTTTTTGGTTGTGAATAATGTAAACGGAAGCGTCGGAAAGGCTGTCCGAAAGGAACTTAATACCTTGATTCATTTGCAGATATCGTGTGGGAATTGTGATAAACAGATTGGGATAGGCTCTTAAATTGCGTGCTCTCGAAAAAGGGCTCACCACCTTAATGTTGTGCTTTAAAGCCTCTTTTGCCACTATGGCGAGATTTTTACGGAAAAAAGGCCCTATTATCAAATCCATTTCTTCAAATTCGGGTTTTTTCGTTATTTCTCTAGTGACGGCCGTGTCAGCTTTGGTGTCGTAAACGTAAATATCGGCTTTAAGTCCTTGTTTCTCAAGAGAATCAACGGCCATTAGGAAGCCTTCGTAATATTGAATAAACCTGAAAGACGGGTAGGTGGAAGGCTCTTTCATAAAGTATTTATTGTCAACACGGATATCTTTTTCCAAGTCGGAATAAAAGGGCATCATCAGTGCCACTTTGTAGGTATTGTTGCGAGCGTTCAATGAGTCGCAGCCGATAACTTTTTCGAGCAAAGAATCCGACGGCGGTTTTATGCTGTCTTTTACCTGCTCTATTATCACTTGCGGCAGCGTATCTTTCTTGC
The DNA here is from genome assembly GCA_964585875.1 of uncultured Prolixibacteraceae bacterium. GTDB lineage: Bacteria > Bacteroidota > Bacteroidia > Bacteroidales > UBA1556 > UBA6267. The sequence goes on from CAZPGC010000015.1 coordinate 23,948, forward strand.
TTTTAGTGTATGGAATTTTGATAATCATTCCCTTTTGCAAGCCTGTGTCTTTCAGCCGAGGATTCAGCTGCTCCATTTGGGCTTGGTCGATACCGAACTTTTTACGGAGTCTAAAATAGGTGTCGCGTCTGCGCAGTTTGTAATCCACAAGACTGTCGTAAAGTTGTTCGGCCTGCTTTTGAATTAAAATGTCCTTTGTGGGTATTTTTATCCATTGGCCTATGCTCAAATTTGCCGAAAGTCCCGGATTATATTCTTTGAGGGTCTTAAGACCTATTTCGTATTTTTTCATAATGCGGTAAAGGGTTTCTCCCTGCTTTACCTTGTGAAAAATATAGCCGAATTCCTTTGGTGGGACTGTGTCTTTTGGCGCGGCGGCCACACTCGTGGTGTTACCCGAGGCAGGTATCCGCAAAATCTGTCCTTCCTTCAGCCCGTTTTTCGCCTCGGGATTATTTTTAAGCATATCCTCTTGAGATACGCCGTAGGCTTTGCAAAGACTGTAAAGAGTTTGACCTTTTTTCACCGTGTGAATGATGAAAGTTTTGCCGTCAAGCACTTCCGTTTTTTGAGAAATCACAATTTTGTTCTCCTGAGCCCTTATTTCCAAAACCGGAATCAACATAAAAATTGCAAATGCCAAAATAAGTATCTTCTTCATAATCTGTCAGTTGTTGTGTTTGTTTTTGCTAATTCGGATTTTTGAAAAATTCAAATTCCGTTTTCACAAATACGGAGCCAAAAGTAATCAATATGTTCATAGCTACGAATTATTTCCCTGCCATACCTTTATATCCGTTATATCCCCAAGAATGCCTTTCTGAGTTTTTTGCTGTCGGGAAAATAGACTTTCGCCTGTTTTTTCGCATTTTTACTCCCCAATTTTTCCTTTGTTGCAAGCCCCAATCGATAAGCGGCTTTTTCCAATAAGCGGTCATAGCGCTCATTCCCTCCGTAGGCAACTTGTAAATTTTTTATTAAAGAAAGTAAAGCGCCGCTGTCTTCTGTGTTTATGACTTTCTTTAAAGTAAAATATTGTAGCTCAAGAGACTCTTTGTGGTTTTGGGCAAGCGATATTACCTCCGGTTTAAGCAGTCCGAAGGTCTGCATGCTGTCGTGGTCGAAACGCGTCAGAGCATCGAAGAAATATTGCGTCGCGAGGCTGTCCTTTCCTTCAGCGGCAAGCTTACGGGCTTTTTTCAGTGTCAACAGATAAGCAGTAGCTTTCCTGTATTTTATCTTTTTCTTCAGAGGAATGCTGATGTCGAGGTTGCATTCGGGATTTTGTTTTGCAAGCAAAACCGCTTTATCCCAATTTTTTGCGGCCTCATCAAAGGCCTTGAATCTCAGATTTTCCGCTGCCGTTTTCATGTTGGCGGTAAATTCAACCGACACTTGCGCACACTTGTTTTTGTAAGCCAGATTTTCAAGATGTGCCAGCGCCTCTTTTATTTCCATATCATTTTCAAGGCCTGTTTTCAAGGTTTCCTCGCGCGCCATCCTCAAAATGCTGTTGACGGCTTTGTAATGCATGCCCCAAGCTTTCAGGTTGCCTGCTTTCAAATCGCTGAGGATTAATGGCTTGGCAGCTCGTTTAATGAGCAAGCTCAAGGTGTCGCAACGCTCTTGCACTATGCTTGTTTCCATTTCCGCCGCTTGGTTGAAAGCTTCATAAGCACGGTGGTATTCTCCTCCGGCAAGAAAGGATATACCGTTTTCTATCAATGTGTTGTATCTTGCTACTGTAGCCTGCCGCGTCAAGGTGTCGGGGCTTTCCACTATAAACTCCGGATATTTTTCTTTCAAAGTTTCGGCTTCCGACTTTGCTTTTTCATCAGCGAAATTACTTTGAAAAAGAAGTTTATTATACAATCCTGAGTAAGCTCTAACTTTTATATTGTGCAAGTCGGTGCGGCATTCGTTGTAGTTTGCAACGGCACACAGCGAGTCGGCAAGGCGTGTGTATTTAATGGATTTGCGGTAGCTGCCTTTGTTGCATTTGGCAGCCGCGTTCAATACGAGAAGGTGTATGAGTCTGATTTTCAGCGTGTCCAAGCTGCTGCTGTCGCCTATGTAATTTTGATTTTTCCGGTAAAAATCGCGCGTCCATTTCAGGTAATCCATCGATAAATCTACTTTGTTGTTATCTATGGATTTCTCTGTTATGGAAGTCCACGAATCGAATAGCTCTTGCTTTGCCTGCGACAGCAGGGCGTTGGCTTTGCCGCTGCAAATCATCTCCGTATTGCTTTTGCCGCATAAATTTATGGCGATATTCAGAATCTTAACGGCTTCATTCAAACGGCTTTCCGCTATCAGGTTTTCAGCTTGATATGTTATTGAATTATAGAGTTCCGAGCCGAGTATCAGAGTGTTTTTCCGTGTTGTAAAATCGGGTTTCAAATCCTTGATGATATGCAATATCGTCACCGCGCAACTGTCCCAATCGCCGCGCCGGTATGCCATACGGGCCAGGTAGTAAAAGGGCGGGGCATAGTCATTTTTCTGACTTATGGATTTTAAAAAATACGAGGCTGCCTGGTCGTTATTTCCTTTTTTAAGCGCCTTGTAACCCTCGCTAAAATATTCGTATTCAGGCATTTTTATCATTTGGTCGAAGCGTTTTCTGAGCTTTACGCATTCCCGTTTCAAGCTGTCGTAAAGGGCATAGCTGCCTTCGTCTTTCAGAAACAGCATCTCTTTTCCCGTTATTTTTTCCGGATTAATTTTTTCCAAATCCTTTTCAATATTTCTCAGGTCGATATTGTAAATCCTCACCATTCCCGCTTTTGCTCCTTTGAGCTTGTCGAGTTTTTTGCCTATGGAAAGGAGTTGCGGTTGCAAAGCCGACAATTTGTCGATGGTCTTCAGAGCGGAGTCCAACTTCTTTTTCACATCCTGCGAAAAAGAAAAGGAGAGCCGCGGTTTTGTCACCGAAAAAAATGCCATTCCCGTGCTGTCATAAATCAGGGTGTCCCACAGGATTTTTTGTTTTATGGAAAAACTCCGCTCGGTGTTTAACAAAAACTCCTTTCCGTTATTTTCGTTTTTCAACTGCAAAAAGATTTTTACCCTGTCGGGAAAAACAAGGTTATCTAACTTGTATCCCTTGTAATCCAGTAAGTTATAGCTCTTTATTGAATCTGCCGACAGCAATATTCTAAACTCGTTATGGGGCAATTTTATGATTTGTGTTTTTTCAAAAATTCTAAAACCGAAGAAATTGTCGAGCGTTGGTGCCGTGATTGACGACATCCTGTCTATTGTGTAATTGGGAATGGATTCCGGGGCTTTTTCATTGCGGTAATGATAGTTTTTTTTGAAAACAAAATTGTTTTGAAGCACCACCAAGCCTTGTCCGTTTGCGGAAAAAAGTAATACTAATAACGATATGAAAAAAAGAAAGCGGCGCATCAGCGGTAAATTCCGAGTTGATTATAAATTTGCTCCTGAATCTTGGTGCGTATGTTTTCGGTGATGAGTTTTCTGTTTTCCGCATCGGGAAATACTCTGTTAGACAGGAAGATATAAACGATTTTGTACTCGGGGTCAACCCAGAGGTATGTGCCTGTAAAACCGCTGTGGCCGAAAGAGGAGTGGGGCACCTCGGTGCAGGTGGGACCGCCGTCTTCGTGCAGCGGCAAGGGCTTGTCGAAGCCCAGGCCGCGCCGGTTGTCGTTAAGCGGAAACTGCTGCCTTGTGAAGTCTTCCAAAACAGCGGTGTCGATATATTGCCTGCCTCCGTAGTTGCCCTGTTGAAGCCACATTTGACACATCACGGCCATATCGTCCGCCGTGCTGAAGAGTCCGGCGTGACCGCTCACACCTCCCAGCATTGCCGCCCCTTGGTCGTGCACATAACCTTGTATTTGCTGCATCCTGAAATACTTATCGTCTTCCGTGGGAGCTATTTGTCCTTTGTCGAAATAGCGCAGCGGATTAAAAACGGTGTGTTTCATATTCAAAGGTTTGAAAAATACCGAATCGCAATATTTCTCAAATGACACACCCGTTTTTCGTTCTATTATTTCTTTCATCAAATACATCCCGATGTCGCTGTAACGGTATTTCTTTCTTTTTAAAAGTTTGGAGTCGGCAATTTCTTTTAAAATCGTATCTCGGTAAGTGTCAATGATATATATGCTATCGGCCACCTTGGTTCTAAAGCCCTCTTGCGATGTTTTTCTGAAAATATTCGTATCGAGGACGCCGTTGTGAACAACATCCAAATAAAAGGGTATCCACGGTTTAAGCCTTGCCTGATGTGCCAAAACATCTCTAATCAAAATATCTTCTTTGTTGCTTCCTTTCAAAAAATCCAGATAGTTACCGAGGGTTTTGTCGATGTCTATCTTCCCCTCGGCGTAAAGTCGCATTATGGCGTTGGTGGTTGCCATCACCTTGGTTATGCTGGCCAAATCATAAATGGTGCTGTCGGTAACAGTCTCCTCTTTTTTATATGTAAAACTTCCGAAAGCTTTGTCGTAGAACACCTTGCCGTCTTTGGCAATGAGCACCCTTGCCCCCGGATAGGCGCCGTCGTCTATTCCTTTTTCAACTATCGAATCAATCAAGGCCAATGAATCGCCGGCAAAACCCACCTCTTCGGGCAAAGCCGTGCCGAGACGTGTGCGTTTGATTTTCAGCCCGAAACCCTCTTTGAAATAATTGCCCACCGACACGGGCAGTTTGCCGCCGATGTCGTTGGTACCCATTATGGAAGCTGCCGAAATTTGCTTGGTGAGTTCGTTGTCTTCATACGAAATCAAAACGGCGGAGGGCATGCATTGCTCCGCAAAACGTGCAGCCGAATACGGATTGGCAGCTATATTTAAAATCACTTTGTTGCTCTGACACAGCAGATTAACAAAGTCCACCGTGTTTTGTGCTATGCCGTAATTACGGTAGGCCGAGTTGCTTGTGCCGAAAATACCGACAATCACCACATCGAAATTCTTGAGCTGAAGCGACAGGTCTTTTGCCTGCGACAACGAAGGGCGGGAGGGAAGTGAAAATGCCGAAATATTCCTGAACTTTTTCAAGGTGCGCGAGAAACTGTTTAGGGCTTTGTCGCCGACCGACACCACGGCAACTTTTATTTTATCGTCGGTGCCGAGCGGCAAAATATCGTCGTTGTTACGCACAAGCGTGAGCGCCTCCTCATAAGCCCTTCTTATCAAAGCTTTGTTGTATGGGCTGTTGAGTTTTTCAAGGACTTTGTTTTTCGAAAGGCGATGAGTTGAGGTCAGCCCCAACTCATATTTCGCCGCAAGAATTTTTTTTATCTTCTTTTCAAAATATAGCGAGTCAATTTCTCCTGATTTTACGGCAAGGCTGATTCTATCGACGGCCTTTTCCATATTCGGCGGCATCAGCAGAATGTCATTGCCTGCCTTCAGTGCCATAAGCTCTATTTCTCCCGGTGCGAAGTAACTGCTGACGCCTTTCATCTCAAGGGCGTCGGTTATGGCTAATCCTTTGAATTTCAAGCTGTCGAATAATAATCCCCGAACAATACGCGGCGAAAGCGAAGAGGCTCTTCCTGATATGCTGTCGAGGGCAGGAACATAAAGATGAGCAACCATAACACAGGCTATGCCTCTGTCAATCAGACTCTTGAAAGGGTAGAGATGAATGGAGTCCAACTCCTTTTTCGAGGCATTAACGGTGGGCAAGGTCTTGTGGCTGTCGCTTTTGGTGTCGCCGTGACCCGGAAAATGTTTGGCGCAGGCAAAAATACCCGTATTCTGCATTCCCGCCGCCATCATCCCCGTCATTTGCGCCACAGCTTTCGGGTTTTCTCCGAAAGAGCGATAGTTGATAATGGGGTTCATCGGGTTGGAATTAACATCTGCCACAGGGGCAAAGTCAATATTCACTCCCGTTGAAAGACACTGTTTTCCAATGGCTTGCCCTATTTTATATATCAAAGAGTCGTCACGCGTGGCGCCGAGAGTCATTTGGTGCGGAAAGTCTATAACACTGTCGAGGCGCATACCTACGCCCCATTCGCCGTCGATGGCTACAAACAGGGGTAGGGCGCTGACACTCTGATATTTATTCGCTAAATCGATTTGTCGCCCCGGCCCGCCTTGAAAGAAACAAATGCCGCCCACTTTATATTTTTTTATTTGCTCCTCAACCATTTTGTGATATTCCGGACTCTTGTTCGAGTGCGCCCTTATCATAAAAAGCTGACCAATGCGCCGCTCCGTGCTCATTGAATTATAAACGGAATCCACCCATTTTTCCTTGGCAAGCGAGTCGTTTGCAAGAGCTTCCCGACCTGCGAACTCTGTGGAGTCTGATTGCGCAAACCCCTGAAAATAAAAACTTAACAGTGATATAAAAATCGCAAAGAATATACTTTTGTTTTGTGTCATTGGCAATGATGAAATCAGATGATATAACCAGACCAAATTAGGAAGATTAAAAAAAGAAAACAGCCCGATTGCATTTAATTACTAACAGGAAAATGTTAACACCATAAAGCCGCAAATGAGTATAATAATTTTTTGGGCGTCCGCCGGGCTGTCCGCTATAGCTGCCGTGCCCGAAAGCCGTGTTCCGTAGGCGCTGCAAGGAGCTCCCGAGGTCGCTCTTGCCGACGCCACTCCACATCGGCTTCGGGCACGGCAGGCTGCCGCTTCCATCCCTGCCGCGGCGCGCTCTCCGGGCTTGGTCAAGTGGCTGAAGTGCACAGGTTTAGATATTTGCGGTTCAAAATGATTTGAGTTGCTTTGTTAAGAGGGTTTCTACTTTGGAAGGAAAAACAGCACAAACTTGGAAAATCGCCACAAATTCCCGTTCTAACAACCATATT
>CAZPGC010000016.1:0-17176 GCA_964585875.1 uncultured Prolixibacteraceae bacterium
GTTTCGGATTTAAGGTTTTACAACAAACAATTTCTCTAATTTTGGTTTTTGTTTTTAAAAGAGGCTTTTTTTTGAGAAAAATCAGATACATATTGCTTTTGAATTTGCTTTTTGCAATGGCTTATTCCCTTGAGGCTCAGTTTATTAATAAGGGATTGAGCGATAGTCTTTTTACCCGCAAGGAAGACACTATGAAGACCTACGTTTATTATGACAAAGGTACTTCTTTCGACAGGATTTTGTTGCCTCTCGACACTTCCCTCGAAGTTTATCAGCGTTACGACCCGGTGTCGAAGGGCTACGACCTTTATGCTGCCAATGCCAATATAGGTATGCCTCATAAAGAACTTTATATCAAGTCGATAATGCCCTCTCCTTTTACTTTGGGGCAACGTTTTCAAAGCAAATATTTTTATCGTCCCGATAATGTTCCTTATTATAAATTGAAAGTGCCTTACTCCGAGGTGAATTATGTAATGGGCTCAAAAGAAGAGAATTACCTCAATTTCACCCTTGGAAATCAGATTAGCGACGGCTTGTATTTCGGGATAGATATGAATGTGGAATCGGGTAGGGGGACATTCAATTATCAACGAGTGAGAGATAATCATTTCAGGGTGGTGGTGATGTCGGATTCGCGTGATAAGCGTTACCACCTGCGTTTCAACTACATACGCAATCAGATGAAGTGGCAGGAGAACGGAGGTCTCGTGAGCGATTCGGCCTACGAAGACACAACGCGCCTCGACCGTCGTATTTTGAATGTGCAGCTCACCACGGCCGATAATTGGATTCGCTCCAACTACTTCGCCCTCGACCAAGCTTTTTATTTCAACGATTCGATACACAACAGGGGAGGTGTTGCTCTTAAAATCAATTACACATCGGCCTTCAGGATATATTCCGACCAAGGTGATGTGTCCAACTATTACTCTCATTCTTTCATCGATACCAACAGCACTTTCGATTCCACCAACTTTCGTGCTTTCAATGCCTTTTTGGGTTGGGAGCGTAAAGCCGACAGTAGCGGTCTTTCTTACAGAATAGGGCTTGAAGAGTCTTATAATCAGTATTTTACGGCAGGTAAGTTGATGGCCTACACCTACTTGGTTCCAAAATTTCTGTTTACCTATCGCTCCCGTAAATCGCTTCTTAATTTTTCGGGTTCGTACTACATTTTGCAGCAAAGCAATTCGGGAATATATAACAACAACAGGTTTTCGTTGAACGCCGATTTTACAAAAAAAATAGGTCGCTTGTCGGGTTTAAAGCTTCAGGGTAAATTCTTCACCGGAGAAACAGAGCTGATGAATCTGAAGTTTTTCTCAAACCATTACAGGTGGGAAAATAGTTTTAGCCGGCTGACAAACTTGTATGGCAACGCCGTTTTCGACTTCAAGGGCTGGCAGGTGAGCACCGGCTTGTTAAATATGAATAACTACGTTTATTACACCGACAGCATTGTGCCCGCGCAATTCGACGGTGCCGTCAATGTCTTCAGTCTTGCTTTTGCCAAAGAGTTGAGGTATAAGGGTTTCGGCTCAAACCTGATGGGGCTTTACCAAAGGGTTGATAAGAGCCAAGTGCTGCGTCTGCCCGAGTTTTCGGCAAAGGCTTCGGTGTTTTTCTCTTTCCCCCTCTTTAAGGGAGCTCTGTATGTTCATCCGGGCATCGATATCACCTATCTTTCAGGCTATTATGCCGATGGGTACAACCCTGCCGCCATGGTGTTTTTTGTTCAAAACGAAAAGAAAATTTCCGACCAGTTTTACGCCGATTTGTTTGTGAATTTCAAAATAAAACGCGCTCGGGTTTTCGTTATGTACAAAAATATAAACATGCTTTTCGGCAAATACAACTATTTTATGATATTGCACTATCCGCAGCAGGACCCGGGCTTTAAAATAGGAATAAGTTGGAGATTTTATGATTGAGCGGGTCTGTCGGCGATGTCATCATGTCATTGTTTTTATCGCTGGCACCATTTTAGACAAGTGGAGAGCCTCGAACGAAATTTGAAATTAATAACACAAAATAAATCATTATGAATCAAGAAGTTGAAAAAGTAAAAAGCTTTATTATCGGTTCCGGCCCCGCCGGATACACTGCTGCCATTTATGCCTCCAGGGCAAATTTGTCACCCGTTCTCTATCAAGGTATGGAGCCCGGCGGGCAGCTTACAACCACCACCGAGGTGGAGAACTTTCCAGGATATCCCGAAGGCGTTGATGGCCCTGCTATGATGGAAGATATGAAAAAACAGGCCGAGCGCATGGGTGCCGACATCCGTTGGGGTGTGGTTACCAAAGCCGATTTCTCGGAGCGTCCCTTTAAATTGGAAACTGACGACGGCAAGAGCTTTCTCGCCGATTCGGTGATAATAGCCACCGGTGCCAGTGCCAAATATCTCGGCTTGGAGTCGGAAACCAAGTTCAAAGGAGCCGGAGTATCGGGCTGCGCCACCTGCGACGGTTTCTTTTATAAAGGCAAGCCCGTTGCCGTTGTGGGCGGTGGCGACACTGCTGCCGAAGATGCTCTGTATCTGGCAAATATAGCCTCAAAGGTATATATGATTATCCGCCGCGATGTGATGCGCGCTTCCAAAATTATGGCCAAGCGCGTGATGGAGCATCCCAACATCGAGGTGCTGTGGAATCATGTTACAAAAGAAATTGTGGGCACCGAAAACGGTTTGATGAAAGCCGTCACGGGAGCCGTGCTCGAAAACGTAAAAACGGGAGAAACTAAGAAAATAGACATCGACGGTTTCTTTGTGGCGATAGGACATAAGCCCAACACCAAACTTTTTGAAGGTCAGATAGACTTGGATGGAGAGGGTTACATTGTTACCAAGCCCGATTCCACAGCTACCAACATCGAGGGCGTATTTGCCGCCGGCGATGTGCAAGACCACAAATACCGCCAAGCTATCACGGCGGCAGGCAGCGGCTGTATGGCTGCCATAGAAAGCGAACGCTGGCTGGCATCGCAGGAATAAGAAACAATAAAAGCGTTTAAAAAACCGTCTTTTCTTTGAAGAGGCGGTTTTTTTTTGGAAAAAACAAAATATTTTTTGTACTTTTACTCAATCATAATTTTATGAGGCACTATCATAACCACATCGAAACACCAACATTAAAAACATACTAAAATGAGACCGAAAACATTATCCTTCCTTTTTCTTTTAATCTTCACATTATCAGGAGTTAAGAATGTTTATTCAACGCATTACCTTGGCGGAAGCATAACATGGAAATGTTTATCCAACGGAAAATACAAGTTTTATCTTAAGTTGTACAGAGATTGCACGGGTATTACTTTCGGCAACTCGCAAACTATTTATTACAATAGCATTAACCAAATACAATTGACTTTGGTTTCGGGCTATCCAAAAGATATTTCGCCCGTTTGTGGAAGTCCGTTCATACATGCTATACAGTGTAACGGAGCAAGTTATTATAACACGGGAGCGGTATCGGAATATTTCTATGAATCACAGGAAATACAATTGAACGGGACGCCTCCCGCTTCCGGTTGGAAATTTCACTGGAACGGATGTTGCAGAGGATCGGCGGCCACAAACATTTCAAGTAATCAGGGATATTATTTGGAGTCGGTTATGTATCCCTATAAAGGGCTGCCTGCCTATCCTTGTTATGACAACTCCCCCGACTTTGCGGCCCCGCCCGCTCACGTGACACAATCCGGACTATACAATTCTTCGGAGACTTTTGCAGCTTTTGACGACGATTTGGATGAGTTGAAGTATGAATGGGCGCCGGCCATGAAGTCCTCAATAGCTCCCGTAAGCTATGTTTCGGGCTATTCCTATTCGAGTCCTTTCCCCGGTATATCTTTCAACAGTTTAAATATCCCCGTATCTTTAGATACAAATACCGGTTTTATTACTTTCCAAAGCTATACGTCGGGAGGATTTGTTGCTTGTGTAAAAGTGTCGTCATACCGCGATGATATCAAGATTGCAGAAGTCAATTACGAGAGCTATTTCGTAGCGGTGGCTATCGGAACTGATGCAAATCCCGTATTTCAAAACACTACCGGCAATATGTATCGCGATACCGTGCTTGCCGGCGATACCGTGGATTTAACTCTAACGGCAAACGACAATCAATATTTACAAAACAACATTCCGCAAAGCGTAATAATAAATGCTTACGGCAACGAATTCGGGGCCTATGTTCCGGGCACCGTGCCCACTTACAGCACTCAAAGCGGCTGTGCAAAACCGCCTTGTGCCACACTTACTCCGGCACCGATCGACACTGCCCCCGTTACGGGAGTATTTACGGCAACCGTTCATTTTCAATGGATTACCGATACTGCCCATGTGAGTGGAGGACCGTATTTATATAATTTTTTCATAAATGCCAAAGATAATTTTTGTTCTGTTCCGGCCCAAAAAAGCTATGGAATCTCAATCTATGTTATTCCGGATTTTGCTTACATAAAACCGCAGCTGAAATGCACCGAGACAAAAGCAAACGGCGATGTTGTGCTGCATTACAACACCACCATCGACACCTTAAATTCCTTTAATGCGTATTACATCTATTCCGCTTTGAATAAAAACGGCCCCTTTACTTTGATAGATAGTGTAACTAACGCAAATACAGGTGTTTATACTCACGTGGGAGCCAATGCAAATCAGGCGAGAAGATTTTATTACATAGAAATGAAATCGCACAGCCCGTCAACGGGAAAGATTTTTTACGGTAAATCCAACACGCTTTCAACGGTTTATCTCGACATGCAGGCCATTAGCACCTGTCAAATGCGCCTGATGTGGAACAGGCCCCAAGATACCCTCATCATACCGCCTTCGGGCTACGTTTATATTTACAAAAAAATAAATTCGGGAAATTGGTTCTTTGCCGACTCCGTTTCAAATCTCACAACACAGACCTTCGATTATTTCAACTATATCGGTGATACGGTTTATTACAGGGTTCAATTTAAGGAGCAGGGCTTGAAAGACAGCACGGGACAAGTATTTTCTTGCTACCATAAAAGTAGTATTTTGAGAGTGACAAAATCCAACCTCTTCGCAAAATCGCCACCCGTAACTTGCGCTCATACAAACAGTAACGGCGATGTTGAGCTTGAATGGGAGCAGTATAACGGTATCACCGGGGGGTTCGATTTCTACAAAGTTTACCATGCTAACAGCTATCAGGGGCCCTATAGTTTATGGCAAACTTTGACAAATCCCGCCTATAACACTTCCACCTTTTTCTTGTGGGGAGTGCCCGGACCGCATTATTTCTATGTGGAGACTTCGGCCAAAGATTGTTACAACAACAGCATCTTGATTTCACCTTTCGATACCGTCTCCAACATTTTTCTTTACGTGGCTGGGCAAGGCACAAATCTTTCGCTTAAATGGAATAAGTTTCGCAAAACGCCTTTGACCTCGAATGCGCCTGTTTATTACATTTACAAGATGGTATCGGGGGCATGGCAAAAGCAGGATTCGACTTCCAACACATTCTATCCCATTACTTTGAGTGCAGGCGACAGCGCAAAATATATGGTTTCCGCCATTGGTTACGACCGCTCGGGAAATAAAATATGTGAGATGAACAGCAACCCCACTTCCTACCTTAAATTGGGAGTGAAAACGAGTAAAAGCAATGTTTTTAAAGTGTATGACAATCGTCCGAATCCTTTTTCGGATTTTACTTTCATAAGGTTCTTCAGCCCTGTTTCCGAAAATATCGAAATCACAATTTTCGACTTACAAGGAAAAGAAGTTTTGCGCCGCAATTTTAAAGCTGTGGCAGGAAACAACAGCGTAAAAGTGAGTGGAAAAGAACTCGGGAGCGGAATTTATGTTTATAAAGTAAATAACGGAAAAGTCGTTGTAACCAAGAGACTTACGGTTTATTAAACTTGCGTTTTCCGGAAAAGTCGAATGCAAATCGGTAGAAAGCCGGTCAGCGTCAGTTACTTAGTGTCTCTTGGAAAACTATCATTTTTCGTACCGGCTAATAAAAAACGGAGAGGACCGGGCTTGCGAAATGCTGAATATCAATAAGTAGAAACAATTCATTAAACGCTCCTGCGTTCGATAACACCTTAAAAATCAAAACAATTCGTTATCAATTGTTTCTACATTGTAAATGTTTGATTTCGGTATGAGCCTAACGAAGTTATTGGCGTTTTTTTGTAGCCACTACTTCTTCTTTTTGCACTTAAAATAAATCCGCGTATAAATCGACAGGTGGTCGCTGTAGCCTCCGTAATAATATCGCCCGTAGGTGCGTGCCGGAGACTTTACGCCTTTTTTGTTGGTATATAAAAGCCAATCGGGTTTAAACAACTTTACGTCTTTGTCTTTTAGAATCAAGCCCTTTTGTGCCGTGAAAAAATTGCCCGTAACTATCATGTTGTCAATCATATCCCACTCCTGTGTGCGCCAATAATAGTATGAGCCCGAGTGTTTTAATTTTGTGCGATAGCAAAGATTCAGCAAGCTCGTGTCGCCGAAAACAGTGTCGGGATTGTAAGCCCTTAAAACCTTTTCCACGGCATAATTCACCGGCTCGTCGTTCAAGTCGCCCATAATGAAAATCTTGGGATTCGTCCCCGTATTTATGAGAGAATCGACGATGTGGCGGGCTACACGTGCCGCCGCCGCTCTCTTGGGGCGCGATTTTAACTCGCCGCCGCGTCGCGAAGGCCAATGGTTTACCAAAACATGCAAGGTGTCCTTAGCTTTTTTTACATAAAATTTCGCATAAATGATATCCCTTGTTTTAAAGCGTTTGTTATCCTTCATTCTCACGTGGTAGGCATGACTGAAAATGAGTTTCATTTTTTTCTTCCTGTAAATCAATGCGTTGTCAATGCCTCTTATGTCGGGACTTTCGTAATGAACGATGCGATATTTTCCTTTTTTCAGGTTTTTTGTCTTTATCAAATCTTCCACCACGCTTCTGTTTTCTATTTCGCAAAGTCCCGTAATGTCGGGCAGCTTGTGAGGGTCGTAGGAAGCTATAACCCGGCTGACTTTTTCGATTTTATCGTTATATCTTTTTGATGTCCAGTGCTTTCTGCCTTGCGGAGTAAATTCAACATCAAGTTTGTGCGGGTTGTGAATGGTGTCGAAAAGATTTTCGACGTTGTAAAAGGAAATCAGCAGATTCTTTTTACATTTTTGAGCTTTGGCGAAAGCAGCAAAAAACAGCAGAGCCGTCAATGCAATGATTTTAATATTCATAGCCTTTTTTGATTTTTGTGATTATTCTTCTGTCGCGTTTAGTGGGACGTCCGAGTCCGCGGTCGCGGTATTCGAAGTTTTGCTTCATCATTTCCAATTTATTCAACTCAGATTCGGGTGTTAAATCCTCTACAAAGTTGGGGACGAGTTTCGCTCCCACGCGCTTTTCAATGGGTGATATCACCCTGAAACTCCGTAAGATATGGTCTTTTTTGACATCGATAACATCGCCCGCGCTAATTTCTTTGGCAGGTTTAAGCGGCTTGCCTTCGATGGTTACCTTGCCGGCTTTGCAAGCATCGGTTGCTTGGGTGCGTGTTTTGTAAATGCGCACCGACCAAAGGAATTTGTCAACACGCGCTCCCATTATTTTTTTCTTAAATAAATTTCAATGGGAACGCCTTTAAAATCGAAGTTTTCCCTCAACTTGTTTTCGAGATAGCGCTTGTAAGGCTCCTTAATATATTGGGGTAGATTGCAGAAAAAAGCAAAGGCCGGATAGTGCAGCGGCAGTTGCGTTACATACTTGATTTTGATGTATTTACCCTTGTGTGCAGGCGGCGGATAAGCCTCAATTAGCGGCAACATCAGGTCGTTGAGTTTGGATGTGGAAATTTTGGTGGTGCGCCTGTCGTAGGTTTCTTTTACAAAATCGAGAGCTTTGAGCACGCGTTTTTTGTTGGTCACCGAGGTGAAAATAAGAGGTACATCGGTAAAAGGTGCTATCTTCTCTTTTATTTGCTGCTCGAACAGTTTGGTGGTGTGGGTATCTTTTTCTATCATGTCCCATTTGTTTACCATTATTACAACTCCTTTGTGATTTCTTACGGCAATGTTGAAAATCGATTGGTCTTGCGACTCGAAACCCTGTGTGGCGTCAATCAAAAGCAAAACCACATCACTTTCTTCTATGGAGCGAATGGAACGCAAAGTGGAGTAAAACTCAATGTTTTCCCTGACTTTCGTTTTCTTGCGAATGCCGGCCGTATCTACGAGCAGCATGTCGTAGCCGAAATTTTTGTAATGGGTAAAAAGTGAGTCGCGAGTGGTCCCTGCAATCGGAGTAACGATGTTTCGCTCTTCGCCCAAAAGAGCATTTATCAAAGAAGATTTGCCCACATTGGGGCGTCCAACCACCGCCACTCTGGGAATGTCCTTAGGATAATCGTCGGCTTTGTCTTCTTGGAAGTGCTCCACGACTTTGTCGAGTAAATCGCCTGTGCCTGAGCCGTTTATGGCTGAAATAGGATAAACTTCCCCGAGCCCGAGACTGTAAAATTCTCCTGTCTCATCTATGATTTTGGAGCTGTCAACCTTATTGGCGACCACAAAAACGGGCTTCTCCGTGCGGTGTAAAACAGAGGCCATATCTTCGTCCAAAGGAGTGAGTCCCATACGGGTGTCAACCAAAAAAAGCAGCACATCGGCTTCTTCGATGGCTATCTCCACCTGTTTGCGTATTTCCTCCTCGAAAATATCGTCGCTGCCGACAACATATCCGCCGGTGTCGATAACGGAAAATTCCTTGCCGTTCCAGTCCGATTTGCCGTAATGCCTGTCGCGCGTAACGCCGCTGCTTTCTTCAACAATAGCTTGGCGTTTCTGTATCAGTCTGTTGAAAAGTGTCGATTTTCCAACATTAGGTCTCCCGACAATGGCT
This sequence comes from uncultured Prolixibacteraceae bacterium, assembly GCA_964585875.1. Taxonomy (GTDB): domain Bacteria; phylum Bacteroidota; class Bacteroidia; order Bacteroidales; family UBA1556; genus UBA6267. The sequence goes on from CAZPGC010000016.1 coordinate 8,901, forward strand.
ACTATGTTTCCCATAATTTATTTCGTTAAAATAGGGCCCTTCCGGTTTTTCAAAATTTTTTCCGGATAAAAGGGCGTTAAAATATTTCGCAAAAATAGTGTATTCATCGCTTGTATTCATAAAAGAGTGGAAAGGAGATGCGGCACTGAAAAACCATGACTTGTGATAGGGGTTTGTGGCAAAGTGCAGGTTGTCCGGCCTTACAAAAAGTCTTTAAAAATAAAAAGGCCGCCCGGGGAGAGCAGCCTAATTATTAACTAAAAAACTGAATATGAAAAAATTATACTTTATTCGAATTTGATAACTTCGACGGGGCATTCTTCAGCAGCTTCTTTTATTTCTTCTTCGTGTGCGCTGAAGTCGGCACCCTCGATGACTTCCGAGACGTCATCAATCTCAAACACATCGGGCGCGGTTGCTTCGCATAATCCGCAAGACGTACATCCGTCTTCTACCCAAACTTTTGTTATCGCCATTATTTATAAGAACTTTAAATGAATAATAAATTTGTTGCAGCAAATATACGAATGCCAAAAGCGATTTCCGACAACAAAATTTATAATATTTATCAGTATTGAAGTGCTTAAACTCTACTTTTAGCCGGAATCTTATCCATAGCTCTTTCACTTATTGCGGTAATGGTAAGTGAAGGATTTACTCCCGGATTGGAGGAAATTACAGAGCCGTCGCAAATCATCATATTTTTATATCCGAACACCTTGTTATTCAGGTCAATAACGCCACTTTCGATGTTTTTGCCCATTGTTGCGCCTCCGAGTATATGAGCTGTTGACGGCATATTCAGTAAGGTTTCCGTAAGAAAAACCATGGGCTTTCCACCTGTGATTTGCGAATATTCGGAGGCGAGATTATAGGCAAGCGGGATTTGTGCGACGGGTTTTTTGCCGCTTTCTATGCTTGTTTTAAGTCTGAAAAGCCCTCTTTTGAAAGTTAGCGTGGTATTTATTTGCTGCATAAAAAGCAAGACGGCAGAGTGTTTGGCAAAGTCGCCGACAGTCCATACTTTCAAATAGGCAAGCGGATTTTTCAAGACCTTGATTGTCATTTGCCCGAGACGTTTAAATAAATTTCCTCCGTCAACATTGGGCAGCATTCCCAAGCGCCAGAAACCTGAGCCCTCGCCGTAGCGCACCACTTCGAGATGTGTTTTTTCATCCACATTTAGAATGGAGCCTATTGCTATTCCTTTGCTCAAATCTCTTGAATGTAAAGGGGTTACGCTGAATATCAGCGCCTCATTATTGCTGCGAATATCTTTTCCGAGTCGCTTGCTCAAATTGGGTAAAGACGATTTTTTCAATTTCAAAAGCAAGTTCATCGTGCCGAGAACACCGCCGGCAAAAATCACATTGGCGGCTTTAAAAGTCAGTCGTTTTTTAAAAAGCCTTGTGGAGGACTTTGATTTCACAAGGTAACCTTCGCTGCCGTCTGCCTTGCCTGCGGGGATTACATCATAAACTTCCTGTTCGGCAAGCACTTCCGCGCCAAGTTGCCGGGCAAGATAGAGATAGTTTTTGTCGAGGGAGTTTTTGGCATCGTTTCGGCAGCCCGTCATACAAGCGCCACAGAAAGAGCAGCCTGTTCTTTTGGGTCCCTTGCCTTCAAAAAAAGGGTCGGCAACTTCTTTATCGGGCTCACCGAAAAAAACGCCTACCTCCGTTGCCGAAAAGTTGTTTTGCAACTTCATTGTTGTAGCCACCTCCTTCAAAACATTGTCTGCTTCATCGAGTTTCGGATTCAATGAGGCTCCCAGCATCTTTTTTGCTTTTTGATAATAGGGTTTGAGTTCTTTTTCCCAATCTGCAAGGTCTTTCCAGCTTCCCGTGGCGAAAAAACTCTTTTGCGGCTCGGGTAAAGTGTTGGCATACACCAAGGAGCCGCCTCCCACTCCCGTTCCCGACAAAATTCCCAAATGGCGATAAAAAGTCATCTTCATAATTCCGTAAAAACCCATGGACGGCAGCCAAATCCACTTGCGCAAATTCCAATTGGTTTTGGGGAAATCGCTTGGTGCGTAGTGTTTTCCTTTTTCTATTACCAAAACGGAATAGCCTTTTTCGGCAAGACGCAAAGCCGAGACAGAGCCCCCGAAGCCGCTTCCTATTATGACATAATCATAGGATTTCATTATCAGGAAGGTTTTTGGATATTAAAAATGAATAAAAAAACATAAAGAAAATCATTCCGGCCTGAGTGTTAAACATCGACTCGAAAAGGAAGTTGACGGCAAAAATAAAAATGAAAAAGCGAAGTAAAAAATCGAGATTTCCGTGCGAGAAAAAGAGAGGGGCAAACAAAAGAACCGACAAAACGAGAAAGCCCGAAATGCCGAGTGCAAGAAAGGTTTCAAGGTATTGATTATGAGCGTTTAGCCTAAGTTCGGCGGCTTTGTTGTATCCCAATTCGTTATACTTTTCGGTAAGGGCTTCTTTGGTGTCTCCGTTGCCCAAGCCCGTCCAAAAGTTTTCTTTTATCAGCCTGAGGGCTGCACTCCAACTCATAATTCTTTCGCCGCTGCTTTCAACGTAAATATTTTCGCCGTTTATAATTCTGTTGTAGTTGTATAAACTTGACAAAAGTGCCTTAAAACGGGAGGTGTGACTTAATGCAAGCAAGGATGCAAGGAAGAGTGTGGTAATGGCGAGAGCGGCTGTTAGCTTGTCGTGTTTTGATAATAACTTGAAAACAAAATAAATGCTTATGAGAAGAATTATTATAAATGCCGTTTTTGAATCGCAGAAGATTATTGAAAATAATGAAAGTAATGAAGATAAAAAGCTCGCCAATCTGATTTTATTTGACTTTAAGTTGTTGAATAAAAATATGTTGACGATAATGTTGAAAGTAAAATATGCAGAGATGTAAGAGACGTGCACAAAGGGTGAAAAGAGTCTGTATTCGGGTAAAATGCCGTTTTTGTAAAACAAAACAAAAGCGCGTATCAGCAAAAAAGCTGCCGAAACAAGCGAGGCGGCGGAAAATAGTAACAAGACGCTTTTAACGGTGGGTTTATTTGCCGGTTTTTCAAAGCCTATAATCATAGGCAGAATCAGAAAAGAGAACTTCACTTGCATATCGAACCACGCGGCTTTCGGGTTGCCTGAATGGAAAACCGATAAAAAGTATAGAAGATAAAAAAAGACGGGTATCAATAAAAGCTTGTTGAAGTGCCGGTAGGGGAGAGCTCCGTTAACAAAGAAGCCGCTAATGGCCACAAGAACAAAAAAGGCGATACCGTTGATGGCAAACCTGCCTCCAAAATAAAATCCGAGAAACAAAAGAGCATAAGACAAGGCTTTCAGGTTCTGAAATTTCATAAGGTTTGCCATCGGATTCATAGTTTGATATTTGACAAAAGTAAGATTTTTCGGCCAATGTTTTTATGGTAAAAGCTTCGAATAAACGTCGAGGAGCTTTTTCTCTTCATTGTCCCAGTTATATTTTTCCATAACTGCTTTTTGGCCGTTTTCGCCCATTTGTTTTGCCTTATCGGGATTTTCCGTAAGCTGTTTTATCGCATCGGATATCTCCTTGGTATTTAAGGGGTTTACCGTCAAACCGCAATTGTTTGAGTCGATTATTTCTTTCCATAATTTAAAGTCGGATGCTATTACGGGAAGCCTTGCCGACATGTATTCAAACATTTTATTGGGTTGGGCATTAATATGATTAGGCAAAGGCAAAAAGGTTACCAATCCGGCAATGCTTTTGGCCATAATATCAGCCAATTCCGACCTGTCAACAAGTCCGAGGAAATCAACCTTATTCCACTCGGGTAGGCTTTTCATTTCCTCTAAATAATTATTGTTGTCAACGGGGCCTGCCAAAACCAATCGGGTATTTATGTCTTTCAAAGATTTAACGATGTTTATAATTCCTCTTTCCTCGGTTATCCCGCCCAAATAGCATACGGTGTTTTCTTTATTTGTGTGTGCTTTATGAAGTTCGCCGAGGATAGGGAAGTTATTGATATCTATGCTGTTAGGATTGATTTTGCGAAAGCGTTCCGTTATGTAAGGCGTTGCGCAACAAATAAAATCGAATTTTCGAGCAGCTTTATTCTCTTGCCATTCCACGAGCCGCGACAAAGGGGGTTTTACAAAATCTTTGAGGTAGGGCTTCCCCGCAATTTGGCGAGGCAAATCCTCGTGCACGTCGTAAATAACTTTTTTGCCTGCTTTTTTTAACTTTAATCCTGTGAAAATCAGTTCGGGGTCGTGAAAATGATATAAGTCGCAATCCAATTCCAGAGCCTTTTGCAATGCCTTTTTGGAGTCGATTCTTGCCCGTTTTAACCTTGATGTTTGGCGCAATCCGATATCAAAAATTTTTATCCCTCCCGCAATTTCGTCGCCCAGGCCGTCGGCTATGACGAGCGATACATCGTAAAACGGCTTAAGACTTTTGCATTCTTTGTGGAAGATTCGCACGTCGTATCGGGAATGCACGGTAGATATGTGACAAACTTTTTTCATTGATTAAGTTTTTTTCTCTTGTAAAAATAAAAGCGACAGAATGATGAATAAAATAATTCCGTGAGTCAATAATGACGTCAGGAAGTAGCTGCTAATCAGTGTGTAAATTATAATTACAAGCACACCGGAGTATAAGGGTGCAATTTTTATTATCTCCAAAATTTTGAAGACAACAAGTACTCCTATGATATTCAAAAATATGCCTAAGTAACCGAAATTCATAAATCCGTCGCTGATAAAGCCCGAATTGCAATGTCCCGTGGGGCTGTTGAAATATTTTACGGAAATGATTTGTTCGGGCTGAAGCTCGAACGGGTAGTGAATAAAGTTTTTTAAGATGCTGTGCGACAAGTATATATGATTATCTTTAAAAAAGTCGAAATAATCGTTTATGATAATTGCCGGAAGGAAGAAAGTCCTTCTCACGACAATTGATTCGGGCATAATATTGCCCCCGAAGTCGAATAAAATTTTTGAAAAAATAATAAGAATAATAAAAGCGGATAAAACGGCAAAAACCTGTTGACGGAATGAGGGTAAAAATACCAACGTGATGATTATCAGCGAGAAGAAGGCGGATTTGTGTGCCCCTGTACCAAAAAGATATAACTGAATAAGTACCGATAATGCAGTGATAAAATATTTTTTTTGTTTTATGCTTAATATTATGCTGACCGGAATAATGACTTTAATTAACCAGCTTAATAAATATGTCATAATCCGGGATGAATTTTCTGCAGATATTCTCCTTATTTCATAAACATCTTTGAAAAGAAAAGCATTGCTGTTTATATGAAGTCCAAAAGTGTTTATAAAGGGAATTAACATTATTAGAACCAAAAAAAGCAGGATGCGAAGAGCGTATTTTTCATTGATTTGAAACAAGCTTGTGTTTATATTGATTTTAACAAAACTCAACAGCCAAAATAAAATATGAAAGATGATAGCCGCGAAACTTATTATAAAAGGTGTTGAGGGCATAAATTCATATAAAATCAAAACCGGAAATGTCAACAATATCAGAAACAGACTGTTAACGAAATAGTTAAAGTCTTTCATTTTAAAATTTAGGAATAATAAGCCGCCGGCGAGGAGCTTTACGAATATAAATTTCCACCATACAAATTCGAAACGGAATCCCATTTTGTTTTGAAAAAGCGGCAAGTTCACAAAATCGTAATATTCGTATTCCAAAATAAAAAACAAGGCGGCAAAAAGTGAAATTTCAACCAGCCTGTTTGATAATATTTCTTTTATTTTATTCATTGATAATTAGCGATTTGTCAAATTTTTTGGAATGATGATAAATGATGAAGTAATATACGACGTAAGTGAGTCCGCCGAGTATGGAATAGCTCAACAGATAAGTTTCTATGTCGTCGAAATCAATAAAAAACAAAGGGAAAATAATGAGAAAGCGCCCCACCTTCCAAATGGCATTTATTTTGAATTTTTTAAGGGCAATGAGCACTTGACTGAGTGGGGAAATCAGAAAACCGAGTGCGTAAAAAATCACTAGATATTTTGAATAAAGCCCCGAAACCGCCCATTGCGGGCCGAAAACAAACGAGAAAATAGGAGTTGCAAACAGCAAAATAACCAAGACAAAAGGTACTGCCATAGCCGATAACATCAAAAATATTTTTCGTATTTCAGCCGTTATTTGCACCCTGTTGTTTGCCGATTCCGATATTTTTTGCAGCAAAACCTGACCAACCGAAAAGGAGATAAATGCCGAGGGGATAGCCAAAATCCTCTGTGTTAACTCCATATAACCCACCTCTTTAATATCGAATTTCGCCAAAACCAAAAAGCTTAAAGCCGCCAAAAAGGCCGTGTTTAAAAGTTCGGGTATAATGTTGTATTTCGGCAAATCGGAATATTCTTTGGCAATGTGTTTTAGCAGCGAAGGTTTGAAAAATCTCTTATCGAACCTAAATGATTTGAAACTTTGGAAATAAGCCGATAAAAAATAAATCAGATTTCCCAAGATGTCACCCACAAACAATCCGGCTTTTTTTATTGCCGGCACAAAGGCCAATGATACTTGCACAGTGCCTTCCGCTGCCCTTCTGTTGATTTTGTTTATAGATGATGCAACAAACTTCTTATCCCTGATTAACAGGTAATTGAATGTGTTGAACAATGAAAAAAACAAAGTGCTGAAAGGTAAAAGGTAAAGGGCAAATTTGTATTTTTCGGGGAAATGAAGAAGAGATAAAATTTGCGGCTCGAAGAAAAAAATCACCAAAAATGAAATAATCGTAAGCGTAAAAGCCGACATCACCGATAAAGACAACAAAAGCAAAGCTTTCACTCTGTTTTTCGGCAAAACGACTCCCATGTCGTATTTCATGGCAAAAATTACGAACAAAATACCCAAAGTCTTAAGATAAATATCCAAAACTCCGAAATCTTCAGCCGAATACAAACGTTTTATAACGGGCTGCAGAGCTATCGGAATAGCCTGAGCCAGCACCGTGCCGCTTACCAAAACGCTTATGTTTCTTGCTAATGAGTTTTTCGCTAACAATTTACTGCCTTTGAGATTTGAGCGCAAAAGTAATTATTTAAAAGATATGTGTGCCGCTTTTAAATTCTTTCCGTCATAGGCCTATTTCCCTTATTTTTGGCCTTTCAAAATTTAAGTTCGAGTTATGAAGCTGATAACAATTGTCGGGGCAAGGCCTCAGTTTATAAAGGCTGCCGCCGTGAGCCGCGAGCTGGCAAAATATGATGAAATAGAAGAGTTGATAGTGCATACCGGCCAGCATTTCGACGCCAATATGTCTGATGTTTTCTTTGATGAAATGGAAATACCGCGACCACATTATAACTTAGATGTCAACGGCCTAAGCCACGGTGCAATGACAGGGCAGATGATGGAAAAGATAGAAAAAGTGTTGATGGACGAGAAGCCCGATTGGGTTTTGGTTTACGGCGACACCAATTCTACCATTGCAGGAGCTATGGCTGCCCGTAAGCTGCATATTAAGGTGGCACATGTGGAAGCCGGCTTGCGCTCTTTCAATATGCGTATGCCCGAAGAAATCAACCGCATTCTCACCGACCGTATTTCCAATATTTTGTTTTGTCCCACCGATACGGCAATTGCAAACCTCAAAAAGGAAGGCTATGAAAACTTTGATATAAAGATAGTTAAGTCCGGCGACGTGATGCAGGACGCTGCCATGTTTTATGCCGGCAGAGCCCAAAAACCGAAGGTGGATTTGCCCGATGAGTTTGTGCTTGCCACCATTCACCGCGCCGAAAACACCGACGACCCCGCAAGGCTAAAAGCCATTTTCGAGGCTTTCGCCCATATTTCCAAGAGGTTGCCGGTGGTTTTGCCGCTTCATCCCCGCACAAAGAAGATAATCGAGAAGCTCGATTTGAAAATAGATACATCAAAGATTTTTATTTTGGAGCCGGTTGGTTATTTGCAAATGGTTTATATGCTGAAAAGCTGTAAATTGGTAATGACCGACAGCGGCGGTTTGCAAAAGGAGGCTTTTTTCTTCGCCAAGCCTTGCATCACCCTGCGCGACGAGACAGAATGGGTGGAGTTGGTCGAAAACGGTTTTAATACCGTTGTGGGTGCCGACAAAAATAAAATCATAAAAGCCTTTGATTCACAAAACTATAAAATCGATTTCAGAAAAGATTTATATGGCAAGGGTAAAGCCTCTCAAAACATTGTAAAAGAGCTTATTAGCTTCTAATTACGGGTTTTAAGCGAGCTGGAAATCTTCAAAAGTCTCCATTCTGAATGGAGGAAAA
>CAZPGC010000016.1:17276-23992 GCA_964585875.1 uncultured Prolixibacteraceae bacterium
GAGGAAAATGGCCGAAATTGTCCATTTGTATTGGAAACTTTTGTATCTTTGCAAAAATGTTTTTTTATGGAACGCAATGATATTAAGGTAGTTATCTTCGATCAGCAAGATATTGGTTTCGACAGGGATGATGTTTCGCGTATGAAATACGTTGAGATGTATGACGACAAAGAAATTGTTGTTATTTCGGGAGTGAGGCGTTGCGGTAAATCTACTTTTTTGAATGAGCTCAGGAAAATTCTTCCCGAGAAAAATTACTACCTCAATTTCGACGACGACAGGCTGATGCATTTCTCCGTTGACGATTTTCAAGCTCTGCTGGAGTTGTTTATCATGAATTTCGGCGAACAGAAAACCTGTTATTTCGACGAAATACAGAATGTGGAAGGGTGGGAGAGATTTGTAAACAGACTTTACGAAGCCGGCTATAAAATTTTCATCACCGGTTCCAACGCAAAGATGCTCAGTCGTGAGTTGGGTACCTTTCTCACGGGACGTTACTATCGCACCGAGATTTTCCCTTTTTCTTTTTCGGAGTATCTTGATTTTAAAAAGGTTAAGCTCGACTCTAAGATGATTTTTTCAACAAAAGGAAAAGCAAGGCTTTACACTTTATTCAATGATTACTTCAACAACGGGGGCTTCCCGGCTTACATCGAAAGCAAAAATCCCCAATATCTGAAGTCGCTTTACGAGAGCATAATTTACAAGGATGTGTTGGTCAGAAATAAGCTCACCAACGAAAAGCAAATTCTCGAGCTCGTTTATTATCTTGTTACCAATGTTGCCAAAACCGTATCTTTCAATAATTTGGCCGATGTAATTGGCGTTGGCAGTTCCACAACGGTTAAAAATTACATCGAATTTTTGCAGGACACCTACCTTTTGTTTATGGTCCCCAAGTTCGATTATTCGCTAAAAAAGCAAATACAGAACCCGAAGAAAGTTTACTTTATCGACAACGCAATGGTTAAGCAGCTGGGATTCAGGTTCTCCGAAGACTCGGGCAGGATGCTGGAAAATATGGTTTATATCGAGTTGCGGCGACGGCAAAAAGAAGTTTATTATCATCGCGGAAAATACGAGTGCGATTTTGTTGTTAGAGAGGGGGCCACCATTACCGAAGCCTATCAAGTAACTTTTGTTTTTGAAAATACCGAAACCCGGAAACGCGAGCTTAACGGTTTGCTCGACGCTTTAAATGCCTACAATCTCGATAAAGGATACATACTCACCGACGACGAGGAAGCGGAGTTTGAAGAAAACGGTAAAAAAATCAAAGTGATGATGGCTTGGCGTTGGATGTTAGGTGTTTACGATGATGAAATGTGATTGGCGAGGTGCTAAGCCCTGTGATTTTTTTGAAATATATCCGCGGACTTGCTTGTAATATCCTCAAAAGCAAAAAATGTAGAACTTTAATGCGAATTTTGCGTATATTAGCCCTTTCAAACAGCTACAAATTTTTAAACGGAGACAATATGAGACAATTTATTTTCATTTTAATCCTTTTTGCCGGATTCGGCACAACTCTTAATGCACAAGTTCAGAACTCCCAAAAGGAAGCATTAGACACCATAAAAACCGTCAGTGCTGCCGACAGTCAGAAAGCGGAAAAGATTTATAATCAAGGTATTGTGCTCTATCAGCAAGGAAAATATGATGAGGCAATAGCCAAGTTTGACCAAGCGGTAAAAATAAAACCGAATTTTGCCAAAGCCTATTTCAACAGAGCCGTTTGTAAGGCCGAAAAGAAAGAATATGCCGCCGCCGTCAGCGATTACAACATGGCTATTTTGCTTGAGCCGGGTTCCAAAGCCTACTTCTCACGAGGTCTTGTGCGCTACAAAATGAAAGACTATACGGGCGCGCTCAGCGATTTTGAAAATGCTGTCAACTCAGGCGACGGCTCCATGAAGGCGCAGGCATATTATTATATGGGTTGTGTGAATTTCGATCAGAAAAACTATGAAGAAGCCATAAAGAAATACGATAAAGCCATTGAGTTTAAACCCGATTATGCTTTTGCCTTCAACGACAGGGGGAGCGCAAAACGTCAGCTTGAGCAATATCATGAGGCTTTGAAAGATTATCGCAAGGCCATACAGCTGAATCCTCAAATGGCTTTCACTTTCAACAATATGGCCTCGGTGAAGAAGAAGCTCGGAGATTTGGAAGGTGCCATTACCGACTACACCTCGGCCATCGAATTAAAGCCCGATTATTACATAGCCTACAACAACAGGGGCTCGGTGTATATGCTTAAAAAAGAGTATAATAAGGCTCTTGCCGACTTTACAAAAGCCATTGAGATAAAACCGGATTATGCCTTTGCATACAACAACAGGGGAAATGTGAAATACAAAATGAAGCGTTACGAAGATGCTATAAAAGATTACGACAAGGCCATTGAAATTAATCCTTCATACGGCTATGCCTATCTCAACCGCGGAATCTCAAAGGAAATGCTTCGCGACGAAGAGGGCGCTTGTGCCGATTGGAAAAAAGCTTATTCCCTCGGTATTGAAAGGGGCCAAAGCTATGTTAACGCTCAATGTAACTAACTCAAATAACGTAACTTATGAAGGCAATATATAAAAAGACTATTTTCGTTTTTCTTGTAGTTTTTATGACCGGATTCGGCTTGAAAGCCCAAAATGTGGATTTCGAAAAAGGTAATTTTCCCGGCAAAGAGGCCCAATTTAAAGAGGTGATGAAAAAGCTCAAAACAGCAGATAAGATTTTCACTTCAGATTATCCCGACTACAGAAAGGCCCTTGCGCTTTTTCTTGAAGCCGAAAAGTTTAATCCCTCAAATGCAGCTTTGAATTTCAGAATCGGTAAAAGTTATTACAAGCTGAAAGATTATAAAAACGCCATTACCTACTTCGAAAAAGCCAAAAATATTGATGAACATGTGGATTTGGAATTGGATTTCCTTCTTGCAAAATGTTATCATTTCGACTATCGTTTCGATGATGCCATAGCTTTGTTTATTAAATTCAGGCAGACCCTCGACCCGGAGACCATTAAAGAATACGAAAAAGCCATTGAGAAAGAAATCAACGAGTGCAAAACCGGTAAAAAGCTGGTAGCCAATCCGGTGCGGGTTTATATAAAGAATCTCGGGCCGGCGATTAACAGCAAATATCCCGATTACAGCTCGGTAGTCAATGCCGACAACACCCAGCTCTATTTCACTTCCATGCGGCCTTCGACCACAGGCGGGGGCATCGACCCGCGCCGCAAACAATATTTCGAGGATATCTATTATTCCGTAAAAGACAGCACCGGAAATTGGACAAAGGCCAAAAACCCCGGTAAGCCGCTTAATTCCAACAATCACGATGCGGTGGTGGGACTTTCTCCCGACGGTCAGCAGATTTATATTTATAAAGGAGAGAGCAACGGAGGCGACATTTACACCTCAAAACTCGACGGTAATGAGTGGACAAAGCCCGCTAATCTGGGCAAAAACATAAACACCTCGTATCACGAGTCTTCCGCCTCTTTTTCCTTTGATTTTCTCACGATTTATTTTGTGAGCAATCGTCCCGGCGGTTATGGCGGCCATGACATCTACAAGAGTAAAAAAGATGAAAAAGGCCGGTGGGGGCCTGCCGAAAATCTCGGCGGCGACATCAACACACCTTTCGACGAAGCCTCTATTTTCGCTTTGCCCGACGGGCGCACTTTCTATTTCAGCTCCAAGGGACACAATACCATGGGCGGCTACGACATTTTTAAAATCACCTACGAAAACGGCAAATGGTCTGAGCCTCAAAATCTTGGCTATCCTGTTAATACCACGGGCGACGACGTGTTTTTCAGCATCTCGGCAAACGGCAAAACGGGTTATTATTCTTCGCGCGGCAAAGACGGTTCGGGCAATCTCGACATCTATGAAATAACTTTCCTCGGGAAAGAGAAGGAGGTTGTCACCAACAACGAGGATAACCTTTTGGCATTTCGCAACGAGGGTGTTAAGGAAAGCGTGATAGAGAAAAAGGTTGATATTCAGGATGTTAATCTCTTGATTCTCAAGGGTACAATCACCGATGAATATACAAAAGAACCCTTGTTTGCCACCATTGAGCTCACCGACCTTTCCACTAATAAAGTTGTGGCAACATTCCAAAACAACAAAGCCACGGGTAAATATCTCGTTTCGCTGCCTGCGGGTAAAAATTACGGAATTACCGTTAACTCGGAAAACTGCCTCTTTTATTCCGATAATGTGAATCTCATTGATAAACAAGGATATAAAGAGGTTGTTAAAGACATACAACTGAAGAAAATAGCCGTCGGAAGCAAGGTGGTTTTGAAAAATATCTTTTTCGACAGCGGCAAATCTACTCTTAAACCGGCCTCTCAGAAAGAATTGCAAAACCTTATTGATATTCTGAATCAGATTCCCACCTTGAAAATTGAAATATCGGGTCATACCGACAATGTAGGCTCCTCGGCTTTCAACAAAAAACTCTCCGAAAGAAGAGCTAAGGCCGTTGTTGACTATCTCGTTTCCAAAGGTATAAGCGCCGACAGGCTTACTTACGTGGGCTATGGCGAAGACCAACCCATTGCAACAAACGACACTCCCGAAGGCCGTCAGCAAAACCGTCGTACGGAGTTCAAAGTCTTAAGCAGATAATTGTTTAGTTATGATAAAAAGCATCCTTTCGTTCGCATTGCTGATTCTTTCTCTGGTGGCTTTTCCCCAGGCAAAGAATGTTGCATTTAATCCCGAAAATTTCCCCGGTAAAGAAGCAGAGCTGAAAAAAGCCTTACGCGATATCGACGACGGCGATTATTATTACAACAACGGGGTGGGTAATATGGAGCTGGCGTTGGAATATTATATGAATGCCCAACGTTTCAATCCTAACAACGCCATGCTGAATTATAAAATCGGTTTGTGCTATTTGACTGTGAAGCCCGTTGAATCGGCATTAAAATATTTTTATATAGCCCAAGAGCTTGACCCTGCCGTTTCTCCCGATTTAGACTATAATTTGGCAAAAGCCTACCATCTTAATCTGGATTTTCAAAAGGCAATTTCGCTTTATAAAAAGTACAAACGTTCCCTTTCTCCCGATGATTTGCGAAAACTTTCGGATGAAATTGACAAAAAAATAGCGGAGTGTGAAACGGGAATGGAGCTGGTGAAAAAACCCGTGCGGGTTCGTATCGAAAATCTTGGAAGTGCCGTCAATTCACGCTTTCCCGACTATGGCCCAATCATAAACAGCGACGAAACCATTCTCTATTTCACCTCTCGCAGGGAAGGTTCCACGGGAGGCGATAAAGACCCGCAAGACTTTGAATATTACGAAGATATCTATTACTCTCTTTACAAAAAGAATTATTGGGCGCCACCGGTAAACATCGGCAGTCCCATCAACACCTATGGCCATGATGCAATCATCGGCCTTTCTCCCGACGGCAACTCGGTTTTGATTTATAAGGACCGCAACGGCGGCGATATTTATATCTCGAAACTTGAGGGCGAGAAATGGTCGCGCCCCAAGCCCATTGGTACCCCCGTAAATTCGAAATACCAAGAAAATTCCGCCACTTTTTCTTACGACGGCAGGGGCTTGTATTTTGTCAGCGACAGGCCGGGCGGTTATGGCGGTAAAGATATATATTTCAGTCGCAAAGGCAAGGACGGCAAGTGGTCGGAGCCGGTAAACCTCGGAGCTTCCGTCAATACCAAATACAACGAAATAGGGGTTTTTATGCTTCCCGACGGGCGCACTCTTTATTTCAGCTCGCAAGGTCACAACACCATGGGAGGCTACGATGTTTTTAAAACCGTTTTTGAAAACGGCAAATGGACAGAGCCCGTAAACCTCGGCTATCCCATTAACTCGGCCGACAACGATGTGTTTTTTTCGGTGTCGGCAAATGGAAGACACGGCTATTATTCTTCGGTGCGCGAAGACGGAATGGGCGGTCAGGATATCTATCTGATAAACTTTTTCGGTCCCGAGAAACATCCCGTTACCAGCTTGGAAGACAATCTGATAGCAAGCAAAGAGGCAGCCGTCAAAGAAGTGGCAATGGAAAAATTCGAGAAGATACACACTACAAAGCTTACCCTTGTAAAAGGCACTGTTACCGATGCTTTGTCGGGGCAACCGCTGCAGGCTGAAATCAACCTTATCGACAACGAAACCGGCGAAGTGATAGCCACTTTCGAGTCCAATTCGGTTTCGGGAAAATATATTGTCAGCTTGCCTTCGGGGAGAAATTACGGCATTTCCGTGATGGCCGAAGACTATCTTTTTCACTCCGAGAATTTCGATATTCCCGACTCTGCGGAATATCGGGAAGTGGTGAAAAACATAAGGCTCAAGAAAGTTGAAGTGGGCAATGAGATAGCACTTCACAACATATTTTTTGACTACAAAAAGTCGGACTTAACGAAAGAGTCCATCGCGGAACTCAATAATTTAGTGCGACTTATGAAACAATATCCCACGCTGAAGATAGAAATTTCGGGTCATACCGACAATGTGGGCGATGCCGAATACAATCAAAAACTTTCGGTGGCAAGAGCCAAAGCCGTTGTCGATTATCTTATCAAACACGGCATAAACTCTTCGAGGTTGACGTATGTGGGTTACGGTTTCAGCAAACCCATTGCTCCTAACGATACCGAAGAAGGCCGCCGTTTGAATCGTCGCTCCGAGTTTAAAATTATCAGCAAATAG
>CAZPGC010000016.1:24092-30507 GCA_964585875.1 uncultured Prolixibacteraceae bacterium
TGCAAATTTCTTCCCTTTTCATACAATAAAACAAGCCGGTTCGGGTTTGTGTTTGACCCGTCTATTTGTTACGTTTTTTGACGGTTTTTTAAATAATTTTGCCCAATGAAATTTTTTGTGATTACCATAATTTTATTCCGCATCATTTTGTTGCCGGAAATTTCTTTTGCGCAAGCGAAAGACAGCAATAAGGTGGTAGAAACAAAAAACGACACAAGCAGGCGAATGATTCAATTTTCGGGAGCCGTAGTGACAGCCGACAGCCTTAAGCCCGTGCGCTATGCGAATATTCTCGTCAAAGGGGAAAACCGCGGTTGTGCGGCCAATTATTACGGATTTTTTTCCTTTGTGGCTTACACGGGCGATGTGTTGGAATTTTCCGCTCAGGGCTATAAAACTTCATATTATACCATCCCCGATACCTTAAAAGAAGACCATTATTCCATGTTTCAAATTATGCAAACCGATACGATTCTTTTGCAGGAAACGGTCATCTATCCTTGGCCTACGGTGGAAGCTCTCGAATATGCCATTGTGCACAACGAGATTCCCGAAACGGATTATGACAGGGCGATGAAAAACCTTGAGCGCGAGAAACTTAAGGAGATAGGAGAGGTGATGGGTATGGACGGCTCGATGAATTACAGGAATCAGATTCAGGGTGTTATCGACAAGAGCTATTACAACGGACAATATACACCATATACTTTTTTGAATCCTTTTGCGTGGATGCAGTTTTTTAAGGCTTGGAAAGAAGGAAAATTTAAAAGACAAAAATGAGCTTGAAGATGATGAGACGGATAGTTGCGGTGGTTTTTACGCTTTTGTTTTCAGCCGGAGCAGTAGCGCAGGGCACTTATGTCCACGGCAAAGTGCTCGACGAAAACGGCATGGCCTTTAACCCCGCCGTTAATATTGCCGTCTTCGGCACCTCAAAGGGCACCACCACCAAAAGCGACGGAAGCTATCGCCTGGACCTTTCGCCGGGTCAAAACATACACATAAGATATTCGTTTTCAGGCTATAAACCCGTTGACAAATATGTAAATATTGAAAAAAATCAGGTGCTTGAGATTAACGTAAGGCTTACCGAGCCTTTGTTGCTCGACACCTTTGAAATTGTCAGTCATAGAAACACTTACGACGGTTTTGTGAGGGTTGATAAAAGGAAGCTGGAACTTTTGCCGACGCCGTCGGGAGATTATGTTACGGCCTTTGTAAAACTTATTCCGGGTGTGTCGTCCAACAACGAGATGAGCTCGCAATATTCGGTGCGTGGTGGCAACTTCGACGAGAATTTGGTTTATGTAAACGGAATAGAGATTCACCGTCCGGTGCTCATCCGTTCGGGACAGCAGGAGGGGCTGCCTTTCGTAAATCCCGATTTGGTGAAAAACATAGCTTTCTCGGCAGGAGGTTTCAACGCCACCTATGGCGACAAGATGTCTTCGGTGTTGGATATCACCTACAAAGACCCTGTGAAATTTGCCGGCGGAGTGACGGCCAGCCTTATGGGCGGGAGCGTCTTTCTTCAGGATGCCTCCAAGAATCTGCGTTTCAGATATCTTTTGGGAATACGCTATAAGACAAACAGTTACCTGCTAAACAGTTTGGATACCAAAGGCGATTACAAGCCTTCTTTCACCGATGTGCAAACACAACTTTCCTATGATTTGAACGAGTTTTGGCGCCTGACATTCCTCGGCGGCTTTTCGGCCAACAAATATTTGATGGTGCCGCAAGACAGGCAAACCAACTTCGGAAATATCTTCGAAGCTTTGCGTTTTACCGTTTATTTCGACGGGCAGGAGGTTGACCGTTTTAACACTCTGACGGGCTCCCTGAAATTGTCGCACAATAAAAACCATATGAAGTCCTTTTATGCCGTTTCGGTTCATCGCACCGTTGAGCAGGAGACCTTCGACATTATGGGGCAATATTGGCTCGATGTTTTGCAAAACGACTTGGGTAAAGACGATTTCGGAGAAGTAGCTTTCAACAAAGGGGTGGGTACTTTTCTGAATCACGCCCGAAACCGTCTCGACGGTTTGATAACGAGTTTTAAATATGCGGCCAACTACGATAAGTCGTGGGCTTGGGGGGCTGCTTATCGCCACGACATAATAAATGATAAGTTAAGCGAATGGCAGATGATTGATTCGGCCGGTTATTCGCTGCCGCATCCCAAAGATAACATCGGCAATACCATCCCCGATTACACAAGACCCAATGTTATTGAAATGCAGGATGTTATAAAGGCAGAAAACAGCAACTTTACCACCAACAGATTGACAGCCTATCTTCAAAAAAGCTGGGATGCCGGCACGAAAAATAACACGGGTTTGGGCTTTAATCTCGGGGGCAGGCTGCTGTATTGGGACTTCAGCAAAGAGCTGATTTTCAGCCCGAGGGCAAGCATGATTGTAAATCCGCGGTGGAAGAAAAATTTCACTTTCAGGTTGGCAACGGGCTTGTATGCGCAACCCGGATTTTATAGGGAGATGCGCAACTTCGACGGCACCGTAAATGCCAAGGTAAAGGCGCAAAAGTCGTGGCATTTTGTGGCGGGCTCCGACTACAACTTCGACGCGTGGGGGCGGCCTTTCAAATTCACCGTGGAGGCTTATTACAAATATTTGTGGGATTTGATACCTTACGAGGTTAACGATGTGAGAATCAGATATTTTGCCGATAACAGCGCCGTAGGATATGCTACGGGGCTCGATTTTAAACTAAACGGCGAATTTGTGGAAAATGCCGAGTCGTGGGTTGGTTTTTCCCTAATGCAAACTCAGGAAGACATTAAAGGAGATTATTATTACGAATATTATAACAAAGACGGTGAAAAGATAATCCCGGGTATTACATTCGACACCAAACCCGTTGATTCACAGCGTTTTGAACCTGGTTTCTTGCCTCGTCCAACTGACCGGCGATTCAGCTTTAATCTCTTTTTTCAGGATTATGTGCCGGGTTATCCCACTTTCAAAGTGCACCTGAATTTGGTTTATGCCTCAGGATTACCTTTCGGTCCTCCCACTCATCAGCGCTACCAACAAACGAGGCGATATCCTGCCTACAGGCGTGTGGATATAGGTTTTTCGAAGCAGCTTATAGGCAAAGACTCGAAACCGAAACCAAAAAACCCTTTCCGGCACTTTAAGTCGATGTGGATAAGCATTGAGGTGTTTAACTTGCTGCAAATCAGCAACACGCTCTCTTATATTTGGGTGCAGGATGTGCAGGGAAGGCTCAACGGCGTGCCGAATTATCTAACACCCCGAAGGGTAAACGTGCTGCTCTCCATGAAGTTCTGATAAATATCATCAATTAGATGTTGTATTTCAGCGACTTATGTAGTATATTTGCAGATTAAGTTTTACCAAAATCACAAAGCCATGACAAAATCTACCCATTTCGAAACATTCTCCATTATTACCAAAGAAGAAAAAGTTAAGACATTGACGCATAGTCTTGTCAAGAATACTTTTGCCGTTGAGATAATCAGCCCTTTGCCCGGCTATTACGGCAGCGAGTATCTCATAAGCCGCGAGAAGCCCGGCCATATTCTCTTTATCACCAGGGATTATATGCACTTCGAGGACTTTTTCAGAATGAATAAAAAGATAAAGTCGTATATCAATTTTAAATTCGATGCTACTTTTGCGACGCTCATGGTTAATAATGCCAAGTTTTTTGCGCTGAGAATCAAAGATGTGGACGATTTTAGCCAAGTGGAGGAGCTGCAACAGGCTTTTATCTCGGAGGGTGTGGTGATGGCAAAACCGAGAAAAATAGATGCTCCGGCTCTCATAAGAATCAAGAAATTTCTTTCGCTGAAAACCACAGGCAACGGTATTTATTATCATACCAAAAAGCACAGCTACAAATATTTGGAAATTCCGCGCCCCGTAACGTGGAAGCTTTTTGAGAAAACCACACAGCGTATCAGGCACAATGTCAGCGGTTTTAAATTCGATGTGGCCTTGGGGGTGCTTTTTCGTACCGGCGATTTGGTTGACGTTATTCGGGTGTATAGCAACGACATAAGCGAAGAGCAGCTTGTTGATTTGCGCAAGCGTTATATCAAGGTTTTTAATGAATTTTAGTAAAAAAATACGGCTGATTTGCGGCTTATTTTCACAACATTTTATTTATTGCGTTTATCGATTTTAACGTTTTGCAAGATTTAATAATTTTGAAAAAGCGTTTAAATGCTAACTTTTTATTTATTTTGCAGAATATTTTAAAACTACAGACCTATGACAAACGCAGTAATAAAAGGTACGGGCAGCTACATTCCTACGGTAGTTGTCAAAAATTCCGAGTTCAGGGATTATACTTTTTATGATGACAAAAACGAAGTTATTGATTCCCCGACGGAAGAGATTACGAGAAAATTTAAGGAAATTACCGGAATTGAAGAGAGACGGTATGTTACGGATGATTTGGTGGTGTCGGACATTGCGTCGTTTGCGGCGAAGAATGCCATTGAAGATGCGGGTATCGACCCTGAGACCATCGACCAAATCATCGTGGCTCACAATTACGGCGATGTTCAACACGGCACCATTCAAACCGATGCCGTGCCGAGTATAGCAGCGCGGGTGAAGCACAATTTGGGTATTAAAAACTCCGCCACCGTAGGCTTTGATATTCTTTTCGGATGCCCGGGATGGATTCAAGGCATGCTCTTGGCCTATTCCCAAATAAAAGCAGGCATGGGCAAGCGGTTTTTGGTTATCGGCTCAGAGACTCTTTCGAGGGTGGTTGACAAATACGACAGAGATACTATGATTTATGCCGACGGTGCCGGTGCCGTGATATTGGATGCCGAGGAAGGAGAGCAAGAAAAGGGAATCCTTGCATATTCTATGCAAACCGACACCAAGGACGAAGCCTATTTTCTTTTTGCCGGAGAGTCGTATAATCCTGATCTGGAAAGCAATACCAAATATATAAAGATGTATGGCCGCAAGGTTTACGAATATGCCATCAGCAATGTGCCTCAAGCCATGAAGTTGGCTATGGACCGTGCCGGTGCCGATATTAACGACCTGAAAAAAGTACTTATTCATCAGGCCAATGAAAAGATGGACGAGGCAATAGTAAAACGTTTTTACAGATTGTACGGCATACGCCAAATGCCGGAAGGCATTATGCCTATGACCATACAAAAGCTTGGAAACAGCTCGGTGGCAACCATTCCTACACTGCTGGATATGATTCTGAAGGGTAAATTGGACAAGCACAGCATAAACGAGGGAGACTTGACTCTGTTTGCTTCTGTAGGAGCGGGGATGAATATCAACGCCTTCATTTACAGGTTTTAACGGGGCTTTGCGACCGGGGAAAAATTCGAAGGGGAGCATAAAAAATGGGTAAGCTACTTATATCGCACCGCTACAACCGCCTACCCTTGCTACCTTCCGGTCCTGGGGGAGTTCAGCGGGAGCTGGTCGTATAAGACTTACCCGCTGCAAAAATAGAATTAATAGATTATCGGGCAACAAAAATCCGGATTTAATTGTAATTTTTGTAACTGTCTGTGTTGCAGCGGTATTTGGTTTTTAGTCGGGACTAAGGTGTAATATTTAATGCCCAAATATATAATATTATTATCGGTACAAAAATAATCAGTGCAATGATTAGTGGCTTTATATAGCTTTTTCGGTGATATGCGATATCTTTGCCGATATATTTTTTCCAAAATATTTCGTTTAATAAGGTGGCACCAATTAAGGCGAAGATTAGGGTTGTCGTGGTACTTGCATTTATCCGGTTTAAGATGTAAACGGATAATATAGAGTATGTTAACGAAAAAATAATTGTAGGGGCAATACCTTTTCTGTTGTCAACTTCTTTTAGGTTGATGGCTAATAAAATTCCGCCGAAAAGTACCGAAAAAAGAATGGAAAATACGTAAATAACCTTCTCCGAATAGAGAGTTGGTGCGTTCTCGTCAAGTTTTGGGGCGCGCTCTTTAACATTTGCTTTTTCATTTATTTGGGAATAAGCGGCCTCGTCAAAACCTCTGTTTTTTAATTCCGACAGTGCAGCGTTCACTTTATCTGCGGGTTCTTTTCCCTTTTCCTTTGCAATTCTAAGCAATTCCTCTGTCGGCTTTTTTTGCATTATTTTATTCCAATTGTAATAGCTCATCTTATTTCGTTTTTATTGTTTTAACTTAAATCCTTAAACAACTTTCCGTTTCATAGTCGATGATTGACCATTTGCCGAAGAAACTTCGCATGTCGGCATCTTTGCTACCGGCGAGGCTTTGCCCCTTATTCGATATGCTTGGTTGCAATACGATGTTTAATTGTTGGGCTTTCGTTATTTTATATTCCATTCTATTAATTTTAATCTATTTGAAACGGCTTTTATTGTTTCCAATATTTTACTTTCATCAGGA
>CAZPGC010000017.1:0-30410 GCA_964585875.1 uncultured Prolixibacteraceae bacterium
TTTTAAACAAAACAAATTGATTTATATGGTAAAGAACAAAAAACTTTTGGTGCACGGAATCCAAGTGATTATTTACGAAAACAATAAAGAAGACTACATCAGCCTTACGGATATTGCGCGTTATAGAGATTCTGAACGAAGTGATTATATCCTTCAAAACTGGATGCGAAACCGAAGCACCATTGAGTTTATGGGGCTATGGGAGCAGTTCCACAACCCCGATTTTAATTCCATCGAATTCGATGGAATTAAAAATATGGCCGGTTCCAACAGTTTTTCGCTGACTCCGAAAAGATGGATAAATGCAACAAACGCAAAAGGCATTGTATCTAAAACGGGACGTTACGGTGGAACCTTTGCTCATAAGGATATTGCTTTTGAATTTGCTTCTTGGCTTAGCGCCGAATTTAAATTTTATCTTATCAAGGAATTTCAACGTCTAAAAAACGAGGAAAATAAGCGCCTGCAACTCGAATGGAATTTGCAACGCACCCTCTCTAAAGTAAACTATCACATTCATACCGACGCAATTAAAGAAAACCTGATACCCCCAACGGTAACGCCAAAACAACAAAGCCTGATCTATGCCAATGAAGCAGATGTGCTTAATGTGGCTCTTTTCGGTATGACTGCCGGAGAGTGGAGAACGGCTAATCCGGATAAGAAAGGAAATGTCAGGGATTACGCCTCGCTGGAACAATTGGTGGTGCTTACTAACTTGGAAAGTTTGAATGCCGTTATGATTAAGCAGGGAATAACTCAAAGTGAAAGACTTAAACAACTGAACAATATTGCCATAAACCAACTGAAAACATTAATAAAGTATAATTCATTGAACAAACTGAAATAACAAGGAGAAAAACAAAAAGCCAAAATTACAACTTGGTTTATAAACAGGCATTACCTAAAAAATCTGTAAGAAAATTTAATCATAAAAATATTATGCGGCACGGTGGAAAAAAGTTGCGACATTTCTTCGCCGAAGTCAAAGGATCCTTGTCCGTCGTAATTGGTAATGGTTTGATTCCAAACAAGATATAAAACCGAGCCCGGGGTAAATTCCCAACGCAAGACCAAATTGGACTGAAATTGTTTAAAGTCGAAATCGGGATTTGAAATGGAAAAATCGGTGCTGCCGTCGCCGTTTTCGTCCACATCGTAGCTGTCGGTGCTTTGGTTATATTTGATTTGTTGTGAAGAATACTCGTGAAATCTGTCTTCGTAATTTTTCGCAACGGAATTTGTAACCACCTTAAAATGAGAATATCTGCCCGTGCCTATAAAAGGCGAGCCGAAATATTGAATGGTAAGGTCGGGAGTGATGTTGTAATTCACGCGAAAGCGCAAACGCAAAGTGTTTTGGTCGATTCGGGCGAGAATATATCTCACTCCTTCATTGCTTTGGTAGCTGTCAACATACTGTAACTCGTTGAACGACACCGAATAATTGGGGTCGAACTTAAGCGACAAAGCATCAAAGGGGCGGTAGGTGAAGCCCATATCCCACGCATTGCGTCTTGAGCTGCCGTATTGTCCGAATCCCTGCCGTGTGCCCCCGTCCATAAAAAATTTGCGGGAGGTGTTGCTCTCCAGGTTTATTCGAATGTTTTGATTTCCGGGCAGAAAAAAAGCAGGGCCGCCACGCAACATATTGTTGTCGTGAATGTTATATTCCATAGAGCCTCTCATCACAAGAGTAAACAGGTTTGGAAAAACGGTGGTTATCCACCCCATTCCGCCGTTGAAAATGCTGTTGCCCCCGAAATCCCAACCGTTCCATTGAACAATTCCCGATTCTATGCTTCTGTAAAAATCCGTGGGACGAGTCCATTTGTAACCGAGCATCAGCGATTGCGATATTTTGTTTGCCACCCGCAGGTATCCTATGTCGTTGAGTCCCAGCCCGGGTGAGCGAAAGCTCAAATTAAAGTTATAGGTGAAGCCGCTTTCGGCATTTTTTCCGGCCGACAAGTTGCCTCCGTAACCCGATATAGAAGTCAGCGACGAATCGAGATGAAGATAGCCGGCGTCGGGGCGTTGAAAATAGCGTTGGGGCGCCGTTTGAAACTCGGCAATGGCCGCACTGTCGCCGGCAAGACGGCTGCCCACAGCCTTGGCCGACAGGTAATAATGCCGGTTTTTCCAATACCGCGTGAAGTCGAGACCTCCGCTAAAAGCCGACGAAGGCAAGATGTGGCTAAGCGGCGAGCCGAGTTTGCGATTTACCGATGTAATCTCGCCCCCGGCTATGGTGTTGCCCTTGTCGAAATCTTTTTGCACCCGCGCCACGAAATAGTTTGTCAAGGGCTCCACGGTTTCATACCTGCGACTGTCGCCCGAGGCCACTTCCGCCTTTTCCTCTTTGGTTACACTTTCCATAATGCCTACCGACAGCCCTTTCTTAGATTTTCCGGTAATTTTCAAAGCTCCCAAAATGGAGGTAACGGTGGGGAAATCGACATATTCCGTATCGGCCACCTCAGGATAATATTGCGGAAACCGCCCTATCCTTCTGGTATAAAACAAGTTGTCGCGTGCCGACTCGTGCTCGCCGGGCTGTATTTTATAATCCAAAATGTTGCTCCCCTCTATAAAAAAGGGACGCCGCTCGCGGAAATAAGTCTCGAAGGCCGTGAGGTTGACCTCCGAAGGGTCGGCTTCCACCTGTCCGAAATCGGGATTGACGGTGAAGTCAAGAACGAAGTCGTTGGTGATGCCTATCTTGCCGTCGAGGCCGCCGCGGTAAAACAAATCGCTGCCGTCGGCAAAGGGGTTACCTTCTTCTTTTTCGTAGGTCTCCAAACCTCCCGATACATACGGTGCCACCTCCACTATGCGTCTGGGTTTCAGCTCCGAAATGCCGCGCAGCACTCCGAAATTATATACCCAGCTCGACTCTTTCCGAGAAATGGGCTGCCACAGCGACAGCTCCTGCAGCCGGTAGATAAAACGCGACACCTCAAAGCCCCAAACCTTGTTTTCCTTTTTTGAAAAACGCAACTGCGACAGTGGGATTTTCATTTCGGCATACCAGCCCGAAGCATCTTTGCCCGTTTTTACCCACCAGATAGGATTCCAATTTTTGTCTTCCTTTTCGCCACCGTTGGAATAAATAACGTCGGATTTCACCCCTCCCGCATTGACAAAAAAGCTGAAAGAAGTGCGTTTGTCGAAATAGCTGTCGAAATGAACACCCACCATGTCGCCTTCCTGCTTGTCGCGGCGTGTCATTCGGCTGTCTATCTTATCAGGCTCGTTATCAAGGGCTTTGATGGCCACATAAATAAAATTATCGTCGTACAATATCTTGAAAAAGGTGGCTTGCGAAGGCTTGGCACCGTCACGAGGCTGGCGCTGCGTAAAATCGCCACTCCAAGTACCTTTCTGCCAACAGCTGTCGTCGAGAAGGCCGTCGATACGTGGTGCTTCTTCAATCCTTCGGGTGGTGTAAACACGCCTCTCCTGACCGCTTACAAAAACCCACAACGAAAGAAAAAATAATGTCAGAAAAATCTTCATGCATGAAATTTTCGCAAAAATAAAAAATTCCTCTTGCGCTTTAAACGTTTTAGGACATTAAATCAAATATAAAAATCAGAATAAGGCGCGCCGGAATACTTGCCCTGTGGCAAAAAAACATTTGTAGTGTTTTTGTAGAGTTTTTTACCGTGGCTTTATATGTATTTTATTTCATCTTTGTCGGGAGTTCTAATTTTCGTTTAACGGCATTTCGACCGGCAATTCTACGGCCTTATGCCTTAACCCGACTAACAACAAAATATTATGAAAACAAGATTATTACTTTTGGCTCTAATTACCTTTATTTCAGCCGGTTCTGCCTTTGCGCAGCACGACACCACGACTCAAGTCAATCAATACGGAATCGTTGTTGACCATCATCCTCTGAAGCCCGAAATCTGGAACGGCATCATTACTTTTTCGAGTAAAAAAGCCGGTTACCGTATGTGGCTCGACAACCGTGTTTATTTCGACGGCGCATATTTTTTCGATAAAAACACCTACAATCCCATAGGAAACGGTGTTACCATTCGCCGCGCCCGTTTTGCCGTAAAAACCATTATCAACAGCCATTGGTATGGCGAGGTTGACCTCGATTTTGCCAATTCGGAAACGAAGATGAAAGACATGATTGTGGGATATATCTTCAGGCAGAAAAGCGGTTTTCTGAAAAACTTGCGTATGAAAGCCGGAAATTTTAAAGAGGGCTTTTCCATGGAATCCACAACCACCTCGCGCTATGTTACCTTTATAGAGCGCTCGCTTACAAACACTTTTGCCCCTTCACGTCATCTCGGCTTTCAGGCCTCCAAATTCGGCAACAGATGGCTCGCCATTGCCGGCGTGCATTTTCAAGACTTGGGAGGCAGCGAAGAGGCGGCACTGTCGCAGCAACGCAATAAGAAACTCGGCCTGGACGAGGGCTACAGCCTCACAGGTAGAATTGTCGGCCTTCCATTACTCGGCGATAATGGTTTGCTGCACATAGGCTTGGCAGCTTCTTACCGTACGCCCAAGACCACGTGGGAAACCGTTGACGGGTACCGTGTCTCGGAGCGAGCCATAAGCAAAATAAACCGTAAAAAATATTTCGACACCGACATAATAACGAACACCTCAAATGTTGTTTTGGGTGATATCGAGCTGGCAGGCGTTTATAAAAACCTGATGTTTCAGGGCGAATACATGATAAACCAAGTGAACGGCACCGACCTCAACGGCACGGCAGGTCTTTCGCAAGCCAAATTCGACGGAGCCTATTTCCAAGCAGGCATTTTGTTCTTCGGCGGACGCTACCAATACAATTTGGCCGAAGGCGAGCTTACACAGATTCAACATGCCGGAAACAAGCCTGTTATGGAAATTGCCGCCCGCTACGACTATCTGAAACTCAACGATTTTGATGCCGGCATTTACGGCGGAGGCGGCAATGCTTACACCGTCGGCCTCAATTATTACGTAAACCATAATGTTTCTTTTAAATTGGATTATTCCTATATCGACCTCGACCGCTATGCCAACTATCGCGGCAAACTCTACGTCGGCTACGACGAAAACGGAGACCTTACAAAAGACTCTTTCAAAGTTGACGCAAGCAAAGGCACTCCCGGCGAACAATACGGAATGATTCAACTGAGATGTGAAATTGATTTTTAATTTTAACCTTTAAATATTTTTGAAAATGAAAAAGTTAAGTTTATTAGCAGCCCTTTTTGCCATGATCGTTCTCGGGTCATGCAACAAAGACGAGGGCACCGACAACAACGGCGGCGGCGACAATCCCCCTGCCGACACCAAAGGTGTAGTAGTTAACGAGTTGATGACCAAAGACCACAACGGTTTGGTTTATGTTGACGGACAAGGCGACGCCTCCGACTGGGTTGAGCTTTATAACGCCGGCGACAAGGATATCGACATTGCCGGATATTTCCTCGCCGACGACGGTAAAGATGCCGACCCCGCAAGCTTGTGGGAAATCCCTTCGGGAAATGCAGCGGCCACTACCGTTAAAGCCGGTAAATACTTGGTGATAGTATTCGGAGCCGCCGATGCTTCGGGCAACGACATGGACGGCATTGTCAACGACACGATTTTTTGCCCCAAAGGTCTGAGTACCAAGAAAGACAAAGCCGTGGCTCTTTTCGATGCCAACAAAAAATTGGTTGACGAATCGGAAGATTTTACCGCCGGCGGTCCTTTCGGCGCTCTTGCCGACGACAAATCATTGGGTCGCGAAAGCGACGGCAGCGACAGCTGGAAAGTCTTTGACACCCCGACTCCGGGAGCTAAAAACCAATAAAAATCAAATGATTGCAAGCGGGATTTGCTGCCGTAAATTCCGCTTGCATCAATTATTTATCCGATGAATATCAAAAGATATATGGCTTTTTTGGGACTGCTTGCCGCCTTGGGCTCATGCAACAAGGATGTGGAGGTTGACAACACGACTCCTCCAGTGGAAGGCGCAAATTTCAAATTGGAACTTTTGGCCTCCCGCAAACTTACCGTTCGCGAGCCCTCGGGTTTGTCGTGGGATTTGAAAAAGAAAAATTTCATAACCGTTTCCGACAACACCAACAAGGCCTATGTAATTGATACATCGGGAAATACATTAGGAGAACTTGATTACAAGGGCGACGACACCGAAGGTGTTACAGCCGACACCGAAAACAAACACTATTGGATTGCCGAGGAAGGAAAATCAGATTTGGTGGAGTGCGACAGCACGGGGAATGAGCTTGGCAGATATCATCTTGAGCTCAACGTGTCGTCACACAACAAAGGACTCGAAGGCTTAAGCTACGACCCCGCAAGCAAGACCTTCTTCGTGCTCAACGAAGATAAGCCCGGCCTTTTGATAAAATGGACGGTTTCAAAAGGCATTATCAGCAAAAAACAGCTGAATTTTGCCGGCGACTACTCGGGCATTTTCTACGACGGGCAACTTGATAAACTGTGGATTGTTAGCGATCAATCACAAAAACTCTTTTTATGCGACCTCGACGCCAACCCCGAGCAGGAATTTACTCTCGGATACGGCAAAGCCGAAGGCGTAACGGTTGATGTGGCAGGCCGGCGTGCCTACATTGTAAGCGATTCGGAAGAGACCTTATTTATATATAAACTATCGAAATTATGACACATACCATTCCACGTTACGAGTTCAGGGTTTTCGGCCTCGAAGAGCTTGACCCTTTTATCGACAAGCTGCGCCAAGCCGGCAAAGAAGGCCTTGTGCGAAACATATCGGAAATTTACCTGATGACGGCAGGCAACACCGAAAACAACATCAAAATAAGAGACAAAAGGCTGGATATTAAAACATTGGTAAGGCAAGATAACGGCCTTGAGCAGTGGAATCCGCGCGAAATAGGAGAGTTTCCCTTGAAAAGCGAAGTGTTTCGCAATGATATTTTTCCCGCCCTCGGAGTGGAGGCTCCCTTTCACGAGCGCGACATTTACACCCTCAAAGAATTTATGCGCGAGCTTATCCTCGACGACCCGGACATACTTGTGGCGCTGACTTCAAAAGAGCGGCACGCCGTGGATTTTATGGACTGCATCTGCGAGTTTGCCTATGTGAAAATCAACGGAGCGCTTTTGAAAACGATAGCCATAGAGTCCGAGATACCCGCCCTCGTCCACAAAGCCGTGGAGACTTTGGGCATCGACAAAATGGAAAATGTAAATTATCCCAAGGCCATTAAACGCGTTTTGGGACTTGAAATAGACTATGATATCAACAAATTTTTTTAAAAAAGTAAAATTATGGCAAAAGAAGAATTGAAAATCGGCGAAATTTCCAAACCAAGATTTGAATTTCGCTCTTTCGGACAAGATTTCGACGAAGCAGCCTACCTTATGGCGCGCCGCTCGGTGCCTGTCCCCGAGAAAGTGTGGGAGCGTGAATCCGACGAAATATACATACTCTCCAAAACCAACGACATCAACAACACCAAAATCCGCGACGGCAAAATGGATATCAAAACCTTTGTAAAAGCGGTTGACGGCCTCGAACAATGGAATCCGCTTATGAAAGGCGAATTTCCCATCTCGAAGGATGTGCTTGTAAACGAGGTGTTTCCGGCTTTTAAAGTTGATATGCCCGCTTTCGACAAGGAAGAATACACCCTCGACGAGTTTCTGGCCATCGTCAAAAATCATCCCGACCTGCAAGCCGTTAAGGTCTTCAAAAGACGCTACGGCTTTATGGTCAACGATACCATTTGCGAGTTTGCCGAAGTGCTTATCAACGGAGCACTCGTGGTGTCGGTAAACAGCGAAAGCACTGAGATTGAGGATATTAAAAAGACAATCAAAGACCTCAAACTCGAAGGCGTGGAAAATATCAACTACCTGCAGGCCATTAAAAGAGTCATAGGGTGGATTGATAAAGATTTGGCTAACTAGTCCATAAAGTCATTAAAATTAAAAAATCAAAGAAATGGGACAAGAAATAGAAAGAAAATTTTTGGTAAAAGGAGACTTCAAACCCTTTGTTACCAAAGAAATTAGAATAGTTCAGGGGTATTTGAGCTCTGTGCCGGAGCGAACCGTCAGGGTGCGTATCAAAGGCGATAAAGGTTTTATGACCGTAAAAGGAATAGGCAACGCTTCGGGAGCAAGCCGCTTTGAGTGGGAAAAGGAAATCAGCGTGGAAGATGTGAAAAGCCTGCTCACCGTTTGCGAGCCGGGCATCATCGACAAAACACGCTACATCGTCCCCGAAGAAAGCGGATTGAAATTTGAAGTAGATGAGTTTTACGGTGAAAATCAAGGTCTTGTGGTGGCCGAAATTGAATTGCCTGCCGAAGACCACAAATTTGTAAAACCCGAATGGCTGGGCGAAGAAGTTACAGGCGACCCCAAATATTACAACTCGATGTTAATGAAAAACCCGTATAAAAACTGGTAAACCATGAGCAAAGAAAAGGAATTTGACATATTGGACATGCACAACTACCGGATGGAAAAGCTGCCGGTGAGGAAGAAATCTTCTTTTGAACGGTTTTTGATGAAAATAGGAGCCCCGCTGGCCATTGCGGTTTTCATTCTGCTGCAGTATGTCGTCAAAATTCCTTTTCTCGATGCTCTTCACATCGACCCCGACACACTATCGGCCTCGGCAAGAGCCGTTTATGAACGCTTGGGTGCCGCACAATTCAGCGCCGCAAACGTTTCAATGCTTGCCATCTTTGCCGCCTCCATTATTTTATGGATGACGGAGGCCATACCCAATTACCAAACCTCGCTGATTTTAATAATCAGTCTTGTGCTTTTCCACGTGCTGCCCGAGAAAGAAGCCTATGCCCAACTCGGTCATAAGGTGATGTGGCTCAATATCATGTCCTTTATTCTGGCTTCGATGCTGGTGGGTACGGGCATAGCCAAACGTTTTGCCCTTTGGTTTATCGTGAAGTTCGGAAAGAATGCCTCTAGTATCTTTTTCAGCTTCATCGTCATCAACCTTGTGCTGTCGATTTTTATCTCGGCCACCACCGCCAAGGCTGCCATTTTGCTGCCTATTTTTATGGTTGTGTCGGCCGTTTACGGAGCCACGGGCGGCGACAACAAAAACAATTTCGGGCGCAGCCTCGTACTTCAAAATCTCCTCGATGTAAACATGGGAGCCTCCGCCTTTATGACCGGCTCGGGAGCCAATCTGATAGCAGCCTCTCTTATCGGCGGAGCAATAGGCAGCGACATTTTTTACAGCGACTGGCTGGCTGCCGCCTTCCCCGTGGGGGTGAGCCTTATGTTTATCGGCTGGTTTGTGGCCACGAAAATTATTTTCCCCCTCAAACCGGAAGAAAAGTTGCCGCAGATTCCCGGAGGCATGGACAGGCTTAAAGAGGAGCTGGACAAAATGGGGCCCATGACTTTTTCGGAGATAAAATCCATTATAATCTTCGGCACCATTCTAATACTCTGGGTGACAGACAAATATCATGGCATCAGCCCCACGGCTGTAGCCTTTCTCGGAGGCATCGTCGCCCTGCTGCCGCGCATAGGCGTGATAAAATGGAACGAGGTTGACATCCCTTGGCACCTGCTCTTGTTCTCGGCCGGAGCCTATACCCTCGGCGCCGGATTCAAAGCCACCGACCTGCCCTCACTCTCCGTCAACGCCGCTTTCGACGCTATGGGTTTTGGTGCCCACACACCCTTCTGGATGCTTTACCTTGTGCTCACCGGCGGCATGCTGTTCAGCGCTTTGGTGTTTCAGTCGAAGACCATGAGAACGCTGATTTTCATTCCCATAGCCATCGGCGTAGCTCAAAAGTTCGGCTATCCGGTAGTGTCATTGGCCTTCCCCGTAGCCTTTTTGATAGAGCATGTTTACGTTCTGCCTTTCAACTCCAAACCGGCGGCATTGCTCTATGTTACAGACCATTACTCCATGACCGATGCTTTCAAGTTCGGCATTGTGATGATGTTTATTGCCTGGGCTCTGAACATCACTCTGGCCATGACCTATTATAAATGGCTGGGGATAACACCTTTCGGCTTGGGCCTTTTTTAAACCCAAAGCAAGAAATCGACAAGACCTCTTTGCCTTTGCCTGTGCTTAGAGCCTAATTTTGTTGATGTAATAAAACAAAGTGTGAAATGATAAAAGGAAGAATAAAAAAAACCGACACCTACACCATCGAGACAAAAATGATGTTTCGGCCGCGGCAACGCCGTTTCGGTGCCATGGAGACCTACACCGTGGAAACCTGGTTTTTTCTTCCCACCGACATGGGCATCAACAAACGCAACTACACCAAGATAGATTTCTACCGCGAACTCAAAACGTATATAAAAATAGACCCGCCAAAGATTTTACTCGCCGAGATTGCCGAAAAAAATCACGAGTTTATCAAAGGACTTGAGGAGTCTTTCGAACACTTGGATTCGCAAAACGAAAATAGCGTTTCCAACCTCAACGACAGGCTTTTAATCTTTATGAACATTCTGAAAAAAGCCGTCAAACGCGAGGTGAGAAAGGTGGAAATGTATAAAGCCACTTCCGAAAAAATCAGAGTGGCAAAGCGCCTTTTGAAAAATATGGATTTGGTTATCGACCATTTCAGAGAACGCTCAAGTTTGTCTTTGGATTCGGAAATTCCAAGCCTTGTCAAAACGTTTTCCTTTGCCGACGAGTACATTTCGAATCTGAAATACCGCTATTTTCAGCATGTTATCTATATGCTTGATAACTTATATTCCGAAGAAAGCGCCGAAATTTCTTCATTGTTAAAGAAGAGCCTTAAAAAGGAAATAAAGCATCGCGGCAAAAAGGGTTACCCCGTCGCCACGGAAGATAACAACAAGAACGACAAGCTGTTACGTCGTTGGGATTTGGTAAAATATTTCGTCACCAACAAGCTGATATTAAACCCCCGCATCGACAAGGAAATGAAATACGTGCTCGAGGTGCTTTACAGCATTGCTGCCGGCATAGCCATGATTTTTGCCACCGCCGTAGCTTTTTACTACGGCAAAAAATTCGGCAATTTCACCTACGGCCTCTTTGTGGTGTTGGTGATAAGCTACATGTTCAAAGACCGTATAAAAGAATGGGGACGAAGCTTTTTCAACAATATCCTCAAAAAACAGATGCTCGACCACCGCTTTATACTCTACGACAACAACGACAAAAAAATAGGCATCTCCAACACAGGCTTTACCTTCATTCCCGCCCGAAGCCTGCCTTCCGACATTCGAAATTTACGTTACGGTAACAATGGTGAAGAGATTCTTATCAAAGAAAAAATCATGAAGTTTACGCGCAAGGTAAAAATACATAGCAAACGAATGCGTAAAACCTTTAAAGACACTAAATTGCGGGGCATAAACGACGTTTTGAAATTCAATTTTTTGCCGCTTACACTCCGTTTGGAAGACCCCGACATACCTATTTTTATGCACGACGAAAAAATGAATGTAAGCATGAAAACGGCGCAGAAAACCATCCCCGTCAATATGATTTTGGCCATTAAATACAGAAATGAAGTTATTTATCAGCGCTATCGTCTGCTCATAAACCGTCACGGAATTATCAGGCTTAAGGCTTTATAATGTGCATCGGCAAAACCGGAATAGACAGAAAACGGTTTTTGTTAGTGATATTTTTAAAACGTTAACACACTGACAATCATTTGATAAATCGTTTTTTTAAAATCCTTTTTCCACATCAAAATCCGGTATTTTTAAAAATTTCGTGTGCTTAATAAAAGGCAAGGAGCATAAAAAAACTGATATTTTCCGATTTTTTTTATGATTTTCAAATGTTGATATTTGCATAATTATCTTATTAAACATCACCAAATTATTTTACTTTTGCGACTTTGTTTAAACAATTAACAAATTATAACATTTGACTGATGGGACTAGAAGCACTATTAGTATTTCCGTTGGCGGGGGTAGCACTTATCCTGATAGCCAACTTTTTATCCAACCTTGTTTCCTACAAGTCGGATAACAAACAAAAGCGGGAGCCCTACGAAAGCGGCGTCCCCACCATAGGCCCCACATGGATTCAATTTCGTGTTGCCTATTATCTTTTCGCCATTATTTTCTTGATATTCGATGTGGAAGTAATTTTCCTGATGCCATGGGCGGTAGTCTTTAAAGAAGTAGGCGCCGTGGCTTTCGTGGAAATTTTCATTTTCCTTGTTATTCTTGGATTGGGATTGCTTTACGCATGGAAAAAACGCGCATTACGATGGGAATAAAAAACAACAAAGACAGCAAAGGGGAAGCCTTCCCCGGCCAAGTGATACCTGCCGGCAACGGCGGAAATATCATCATGGGCTCCATAGACAGTTTGATAAACTGGGGGCGTAAAAATTCCTTATGGCCCTTGTATTTCGGCACCAGTTGCTGTGCCATTGAGATGATGCAAACGGGAGCGGCACGACACGATTGGGCGCGCTTCGGTTTCGAGGTGGCACGCCCCACCCCGCGGCAAGCCGACATCATCATCATAGCAGGCACCATCACGGTGAAAATGGCCCCGGTACTCCGGCGCTTGTACGACCAAATGGCTGAACCCAAGTACGTTATAGCCATGGGAGCATGTGCCGTTTCGGGCGGCCCTTTTTATTTCAACTCCTATTCGGTAGTACGTGGCGCCGACCACGTGATACCCGTGGATGTTTACGTGCCCGGATGCCCTCCGCGTCCTGAAGCACTTATGGATGCCATGTTCGACATTCAAAAGAAAATCAAAAACGAAAAAATAGCCGTCCGTACATACAACAACCCCATTGACGGTTTTGATGAAGGACTGAAAAAATAACAGCTATGACAAAATCGGAATTAAAAGAAAAGATAAGCAGTTGGTCCGAAGAGTTGAACTTCGTTGAAGAAGGCTCGGAGTTTCTCGTTGTGGAAGTGCCGGCACATTTGCTTCGCGAAACAGCTCTCAAACTGCGCGACGACAAAGACACGGCTTTCGACTATATGTTTTCGATGACCGGCGTTGATTACGGCGAAAAACTCGGGGTGGTTTATCACCTCGAATCGACCACTCATCACCACATGATTGAAATGAAAGTCTATACCGACGACCGTGAAAATCCGGCTTTCGACACCCTCTCGGACGTGTGGCCGGCAACATACCTCAACGAGTGTGAGGTTTACGATTTCTTTGGTATTAAGTTCAACAATCACAAGAACTTACGCCGTATTTTCCTCGAAGAAGAATGGAAAGGATGGCCGCTGCGTAAAGATTATGTCGATGAAGTAAACATGCTAATACGTTAACGCTATGGAAAATAAAGAATTTTTAGCCGACAGGATACGCACAATGGAGTACCATTTGAATATGGGGCCGCAACACCCTGCCACCCACGGCGTTATGCGTATGATACTCACCCTCGACGGTGAAGAAATAAAAGATGTGGAACCCGTTTTGGGATACATCCACCGCTCCATAGAAAAGATGTGTGAGCGCGACACCTACAAACAAATCATACACCTTACCGACAGGCTCGATTACCTCTCGGCACACATGAACGGTGAAGCCGTAGCCCTGCTGGTGGAAAAAGCCCTCGGCATAGAAGTCAGCGACCGCATCAGGGTCATACGCACCATGATTGCCGAGCTTACGCGTATAGCCTCGCATCTGCTGTGGTGGGGTGTGATGGGTATGGACACGGGCGCTCTTACCACCTTTATGTATGCCTTCCGCGACCGCGAAATGATAAACGACATCTTCGAGGAAACCTGCGGAGCACGACTGACGATGAATTACAACGTAATCGGCGGCGTGCGTTACGACCTGCACGAAAATTTCCAAAAAAGAGTGAAGGAGTTTATCAAACACATGAAGAAAAAGTTGCCCGAATTCGATAGGCTGCTTAGCGACAATGTGATTTTCAGAAAAAGAACCGAAGGCGTGGGTTATATATCCAAAGAAGATGCAATAGCCCACGGTTTGAACGGCCCCACCGGTCGCGGCTCGGGTTTCTCGTGCGACATACGCAAGATACACCCTTACAGCGCCTACGACATGGTGGAATTCGACGAGATATTGCTCAACGGCGGCGACTCTTTCTCGCGCTACAAAGTGCGTATTCTCGAAATGTGGGAATCGCTGCGTATTCTCGAACAACTTGTCGATAAAATTCCCGAAGGAGAGTATCGCATGAAAACCAAAGCCGTGATAAAACTTCCTGTGGGAGAACATTTGCAACGTGTGGAAACGGCACGCGGCGACTTCGGCGTTTACGTTATAAGCGACGGCGGAAAAACTCCTTACCGTCTGAAATTCCGTTCGCCGGGCTTTGCCAACCTGCACGGCCTCAACACCATGACCAAAGGCGAGAAAATCGCCGACTTGGTGGTTAACTTCTCAACGATTGATGTGGTAGTACCCGATATTGACCGATAAAATTTTTATTGAATATGATTACATTAACGATTATTACGGACTGGCTGATGAAATATATGAGCGCCGATGCAGCATTTTACACCGAGTTGGTGATAGTTGCGGCCATATATCTCGCTGTTTTTGCAATATTCGGCCTCTTTTTGGTATGGATGGAGCGCCGTGTTGCCGGATTCTTCCAACTGCGGCTCGGCCCCAACCGCGTAGGCCCCATGGGTCTTTTACAAACAATTGCCGACGCCTTGAAGCTCGTCACCAAAGAGCTGACGGGCACCAAAAAAGCCGACAGTTATCTCTATCGTCTCGCCCCTTATTTTGTCATCGTTACGGCGCTGATGTCGATGGCTGTGCTGCCGTTTTCGGCTGAACTGCAGGCTTTTGACATAAACATAGGCTTGTTTTTCATAGCCTCGGTTTCGTCGGTGGGAGTGATAGGAATATTTCTGGCAGGCTGGGCCTCCAACAACAAATATTCGCTTATCGGCGGAATGCGTACCGGTATCCAAATGATAAGCTACGAGCTGTCGGTGGGAATGGTGATTGTCACCATGGCAACGCTGGCAGGCTCCCTTCGCATGTCGGAAATTGTGGAACTGCAAAAAGACGGATGGTTTATTTTCTCGGGGCATATCTCGGCCATCATAGCCTTTGCCCTGTTTATGATAGCGGGCACTGCCGAATCGAACCGTACGCCTTTCGACCTTGTGGAAGCCGAATCGGAACTCGGTGCCGGATTCCACACCGAGTATTCGGGAATGAACTTCGCCTATTATTTTCTGGCGGAATTTATCAATATGTTCATCATCTCGGCAGTGGCCGTGGTGATTTTCTTCGGAGGCTGGCTGTCGCCCTTCGGCATCACCGACTCCATACCTTATATGGGTGTTTTCTGGTTTATGCTCAAAACCCTGTTCATCATATTCCTGATGATGTGGTTCCGCTGGACTTTCCCGCGTTTGAGAATAGACCAACTGCTGACCCTTGAGTGGAAATATCTGATACCAATCAACATGGTTAACATTGTATTGATGGCCTTGCTGGTGTGGTTAGGTTTAACTTTTTAAATAACGGATTATGAGTTACATAGGAGACGTTATACAAGGAACAAAGACGCTGCTGACGGGCATGAACGTCACCGGCAAATATTTTTTCAAAAATCTTTTTACCCGTAAAGACGTCATCACCGTTGAATATCCCGACAACATCGACACACTGAAGATGTTTGACAGGTTTAAAGGCGAAGTGGTGATGTATCACGACGAAAACAACCACCACCGCTGCGATGCCTGTACGCTGTGCGAGTTGGCTTGCCCCAACGGGTCCATTGAGATTATTTGGGATAAAGAAACCGACCCCGAAACGGGTAAAAGCAAGAAAGTGTTGGTAAACCACATCTATCACCTCGAGATGTGCACCATGTGCGGCTTGTGTATCGAAGCTTGTCCGTCGGATGCCATTATGTGGGGACAGGATTTTCATCATACCACCACCGACAGGGCAAATCTTACCAAGTCATTGAACAGGCCCGGGTCGAGTGTTATACCGAATTATGTAAAACCTAAGAAATAAGCTATGGAAAGAGTTATTTTTTACATTATAGCGCTCGTCATGATAGTCTTCGCGTTTATGAGCGTGATGAGCAGAAACATCATGAGGGCGATAATCTTTCTGCTCTTTGTGATGCTCGGCTTTGCCGGATTGTATTTTATGATGGAATTTTATTTCCTCGGAGCCGTGCAAATGACGGTTTATGCCGGAGGTATCATCATCTTGTATATCAACTCGATAATGCTTATCGAAATGATAAACAACCCCTTGCAAAAGCCTAAGGTAATGAATGTTATCATATCCTCGGTGCTCTCGTCGGTAGCTGCCGGCATGTCGATTTTTGCCATAGCCGATTACGCCTTCGAGCAAAGAGGCAGCGAAACGGCAACCACCATTTCGCAAGTGGGAAAAGCACTGCTCAGCACGGGCGACAACGGATTTATCCTTCCTTTCGAGGTAATCAGTATTTTGCTGCTTGCCGCCATGATAGGAGCCATAGTGATAGCCAAGACATATAAAAAGAAACCCATTGAAAACCAATAAGCCATGATTTTCGGAGTAAGTATTTACGAGATTTTAATCCTTAGCACGATAATATTTTTCATCGGTGTTTACGGATTTTTCACGCGCAGAAACCTGATAGCCATGCTGATGTCCGTTGAGCTCATACTCAACTCGTCGGCTTTGAATTTTGTGGTTGTCAACAAATATCTGTTTCCCGGTCATCTCGACGGCGGGATATTCTCGCTGTTTATCATAGCCATAGCCGCCGCGGAAACAGCACTGGCACTGGCAATTATTATCAATTTGTACCGTCTGGTGGTTTCCGTCAAGACGGATGATTTAGAAACCATGAAATACTAAAAGATATGAATCTGGAATATACAGCACTGATATTGCTAATACCTCTTTTCATGTTTTTCCTGCTGGGATTTAACTTCAAGAGGTTTAAAGAACCCTTCTCGGGTTGGCTGGGGACCTTAGGGCTCTTCGTTACGGCCATGATTTCTTATTACACAGCCTACAAGTATTTCTTCGAAATAGGCAAAGATGCCGAAGGCGTATATCAGAAGATTGTGGCCTTCAATACCTTATGGGTTCACTTCAGCGACACTTTGCACATCGACATGGGCGTTCTTTTAGACCCCATCTCGGCAATGATGCTGATAGTGGTGCCCACCATTTCTTTGATGGTACACCTTTACAGCATAGGTTATATGCACAAAGAGCCCGGGTTTACCCGCTTTTTTGCCTACCTGTCGCTCTTTACCTTTTCGATGCTCGGACTGGTGCTCTCCACCAACCTTTTCCAAATTTATATTTTCTGGGAGTTGGTGGGGGTGTCGTCATATCTGCTGATAGGCTATTACTACAACAAACCCTCGGCGGTGTTGGCGGCAAAGAAAGCCTTCATTGTAACGCGATTTGCCGACTTCGGTTTTCTAATTGGTATTCTTATGGTTTCATACTACGGAAAATCGTTTGACTTCGGAGTGTTGACAAGCGAAAGCTTCATTGAAAGCATGAGGATGCAAGGAGCGGCATTTATGGGTCTCTCGGTGATGGCCTGGGCGCTGATACTCATCTTTATGGGTGGTGCCGGTAAATCGGCAATGTTTCCCTTGCACATTTGGTTGCCCGACGCTATGGAAGGTCCCACACCGGTTTCGGCTCTTATTCATGCCGCCACCATGGTTGTTGCAGGTGTTTATCTTGTGGCAAGACTTTTCCCTCTTTACTATTTTGTCGATGACGGGGCAGCCTTGCAGGTGGTAGCTTATGTGGGAGCCTTCACCACCATTTTTGCGGCGGTGATAGCCATCACGCAATACGATATAAAAAGGGTGCTGGCATTTTCCACCATGTCGCAAATAGGCTATATGATGCTGGCACTCGGGGTATCGCATTACGAAGGCCATGAGGGACTTGGTTTTATGTCATCCATGTTCCACCTTTTCACCCACGCCATGTTCAAGGCTCTGCTCTTCCTCGGTGCCGGAGCCATTATCCACGCCGTCCACAGCAACTACATGCAAGATATGGGAGGGCTGAGAAAATATATGCCCGTAACACACATCACCTTCCTGTTGGCGGCACTGGCAATTTCGGGAATACCGCCTTTGGCCGGTTTCTTCAGTAAGGATGAGATTCTTGCCGCCGCCTTTGAGCACAACAAGTTGATTTTCTTTACGGGATACA
Organism: uncultured Prolixibacteraceae bacterium; assembly: GCA_964585875.1. Classification (GTDB taxonomy): domain Bacteria; phylum Bacteroidota; class Bacteroidia; order Bacteroidales; family UBA1556; genus UBA6267. Next base: position 18,146 of record CAZPGC010000017.1, read on the forward strand.
TCGTTGCGGCAATGACGGCTTTTTACATGTTCCGTCTGTATTTCAGAATTTTTTGGTGGAACAACCCCAAATACGAGCATACCCCTCACGAAGCCCCGTGGACGATGACCGTTCCGCTGATGGTTTTGGCATTTATGACTGTGATAGCCGGATTCTTCCCCTTCCACGATTTCGTAACCGCCGACGGAAAAGCCTTTGCCACACATTTCGACTGGACTTTGGTAGGTGCATCGGTAGCGGCAGGTGCCATAGGTATTTTCTTCGCTTGGGTGTTTTATGCCAAAGAAAAAGACTTGTCATCGCGTTTTCGTTACGCCTTCGGCATTTTCTACAAATGGACATATAACAAGTTCTACTTCGACGAACTTTATATGTTTGTAACCAAAAAAATTATTTTCGACTACATCTCACGACCTTACGCATGGTTCGACCGCCATGTGGTTGACGGCACCATGAACCTGATAGGTAACGGCACCGTTTGGATAGGCGAAAAAATAAAGATAATTCAAACCGGAAGGGTTCAGGATTACGCAATGTTTTTCCTTTCGGGAGTTGTTGCCATTGCAATGTTATTATGGTTTTTCATTAACTAAAAAGATATTACTAAGATGGATATTTTAACATTATTTGTTGTAGTTCCGGTACTTACGGTGATAGCCTTGATATTTTCCAAGGGCATAAAATATCACCGCGTAGTGGCCTTGATAGGAAACTCCATTCAGGTTTTGATGGCATTCAACCTCGTCTATCAATATTTGCAGCTGAGGGCTGCAGGAAACCACGATGTGATGGTTTTTATGCGCGACCTTGTTTGGTTTAAAGAGTTCAACATCCATTACGCCATAGGCGTTGACGGCATTTCGGTATTGATGATTCTTTTGACATCCATTATTGTTTTTGCCGGCACTTTTATCTCGTGGAAAATCGACGATTTGCCCAAAGAATTTTTCATATTTTTGATAATCCTCGCCACCGGTGTTTACGGATTTTTCATCAGCATCGACCTGTTCACCATGTTCGTTTTCTACGAAATAGCCGTGATACCCATGTTTTTGCTGATAGGAATTTGGGGCTCGGGTCCGCGTGAGTACTCGGCCATGAAACTAACGCTGATGCTTATGGGAGCTTCTGCCCTGCTGTTGGTGAGCATCTTCGGACTTTATTATTACTCGGGCAGCGACGGCGGCCCTCTCACTTTCAACATTTTCGAAATTGCCAAAGTACACATCCCCGTGGAGGTGCAGAAGACCTTTTTCCCCTTGGCTTTTGTGGGTTTTGCCGTTATCGGTGCTTTGTTTCCCTTCCACACATGGTCACCCGACGGTCACGCCTCGGCGCCCACGGCCGTTTCGATGCTCCACGCCGGAGTGCTTATGAAACTCGGCGGCTACGGAGTTTTCCGCATAGCCATGTTTTTAATGCCCGAAGGAGCGCACATCTGGGCTAACTTCTTCATAGTGCTTGCCGTCATAGGTGTTGCCTACGGAGCTTTTGTGGCCATTAAACAAACAGACCTTAAATATATAAACGCATATTCGTCGGTGAGCCACCTCGGCTTGGTGCTCTTGGGCTTGCTGATGATGAATGAGATAGGCTGGAAAGGAGCCATGCTGCAATCGCTGTCGCACGGTTTCATCACGGCTCTCTTCTTCTCCCTTATCGGGCTTATCTACGGACGTACCCACACGCGTATCGTCAGCAAAATGGGTGGTCTGATGACGATAATTCCGGTTATAGGTGCCCTTTATGTCATTGCCGGTATGGCAAACCTCGGTCTCCCCGGATTTTCGGGCTTTGTGGCCGAGATGAACATCTTCGTCGGAGCTTTCCAACATGCCGATGTTTTCCACAGGGTTGTTACGGTTATTGCCGTTTCATCCATTGTGGTAACGGCGGTTTACATCCTTCGCCTTGTGGGCAAAATGCTTATGGGGCCTGTTATGGAAGAGTACAAAGACCTGCCGCCCATCACTTGGTATGAGCGTATCGGCACCTTCACGCTGGTACTTTTCAGCGTTTTGATAGGATTTTTCCCCTTCTGGTGGGGCAAGATTATCACAGACAGTATCGGACCGTTTTTAGAAAAATTATTATAAAACAAGCATAGAGAAATGAACTGGAACACAATATTATTGATGAGGCACGAGATTGTATTGGCAATAGTGATACTTGTATTGCTTTTGGCCGATGTGTTTACCTCGGCCGGAAACAAGAAGTCGCTCAACGGCATAGCCGTGGGATTGTTCGCCGTTTACACAGCCGTAGGATTTATCCCTTTTGAGCCGGTAAAACTCTTCGGCGGAATGTTCATTAACACACCTTTGACCATTGCCTTAAAGAACATTATGAACGTGGGCGTGTTGCTCATAGCCATGATGTCGGTGTCGTGGATAAACAAAAAGATGCTCCCGCTGGGCAAAGTGGCCGAATTTTACCTGCTGCTTTTCTCCTCGCTTTTGGGGATGATGTATATGGTTTCGGCAGGACATTTTCTGATGTTGTATATCGGTCTCGAATTGGCCACATTGCCTGTTACGGCTCTGGCCTCGTATGATATGTACAACCGCAAATCCTCCGAATCGGGTATCAAACTTATTCTGTCGGCGGCCTTTTCGTCGGGAGTGGTGCTTTTCGGCATATCCATGTTGTACTCGGTATCGGGCAGCCTATATTTTTCAGGTATGACGGGACATATAGGCTCATCATATCTGAGCATCTTGGGCATGGTAATGGTTTTTGCCGGTTTCGGTTTCAAAATCTCGCTTGTGCCTTTCCACTTCTGGACTGCCGACGTTTACGAAGGAGCCCCCACGCCCGTGGCAAGTTACCTCTCTGTGATATCGAAAGCAGGTGCCGTTTTCGTACTTATGATACTAATGTTTGTGGTCTTCCGCCAGCTGATAGAAGTGTGGAAATACCTTTTCTACGGCATAGCGGTACTGACAATGTTCATCGGTAACTTCTTCGCTATCAGGCAGAAAAACCTGCAACGTTTTATGGCTTTTTCGTCCATAGCACAGGCCGGTTTTATAATGGTAGGTATGATGTCGGCTGACAAACTTGCTGTTGCCAACGTGGTTTATTTTATTGCCATTTACATGCTTTCAAACATCGCCGTATTCGGCGTGATACAAGCCGTTTATCTGGTCAGCGGCAGAATAGAAATAGACGAATACAACGGTCTTTACCGCACCAATCCCATGGTTAGCTTGGTGCTGATGTTCGGCTTGTTCTCACTGGCAGGCATCCCGCCGGTCGCCGGCTTCTTCGGTAAATTCTTCCTTTATACTTCCGCCGCAAGTCAGGGTTATTATTGGCTGATTTTCATTGCCGTGGTGAACGTTACCATATCGCTTTACTACTATTTGGTTGTGGTACGTGCCGCCTTTTTGCGCACCACCGAAGACCCCATTCCCAAGTTCAAAAGCGACGGATACATGAAAATAGCCATGGCCTTTTTAGTGATAGCCTTGATAGTGCTTGGCTTGATGAGTCCTTTTTACGAGTATATCAGTTCCATGAGTAACATAATAAATATTTAACGATTATGAGTCTGCAAGTGAAACACAGCTTTGGAAAAATCGGCGATACCCGCGTTAGTTTTGTGGAAAAAGGAGTATCGAAAGAGCGTATGGAGTTTCTGAAAAACCTGCTGGAATTCAATGGTTTTGAAGTGATTATAGACGAACAAGCTCCCAAGAACGAGGAAGAAGAAACGAAATACACCGTTGCGGTGACCGACATGCTCTTCAATCCGGTGATTTATATCTACGACCGCCGCTTGAAAACACCCGACGGACACTATGTTACCCACGACTATTGGGAACAACGCTCCGGATTTAATTTCAAACCGCAATACTGGGAAAATATGTACAGATAAAGCGGTGTTTTTGAAGTTTACGAAATCCGGGAAAAGCGGTCATTCTCTCAACAGAATGGCCGTTTTTTTTTGGCTTTATATCGCAATTTTTATGTTTTTCCTCCTCAAATACCTTGTGATTTTAACGGAAAAATAATGTACATTTGGCGTCGAATTTTTAACATAAATGTAATTATATATAAAACTTTCAAGATATGAACCTACACGAATATCAAAGCAAGCAGATACTCAAAAAATTCGGAGTGTCGGTACCTTACGGAATTGTGGCTTTCACGCCCGACGAGGCTTACGAAGCTGCCAAAAAAATAACCGAAGAAACTGGTTTGGAATACTGGGCTGTAAAAGCACAGGTACATGCCGGAGGTCGCGGTAAGGGCGGCGGTGTGAAAATAGCCAAAACCCTTGATGAAGTCAAAAAATACGCCGACCAAATCATTGGTATGCACTTGGTTACGCCACAAACCAAGAAAGAGGGAAAACTCGTTCGTAAGGTTTATATCGAGCAAAATATTTTCTATGACGGCCCTTCGGAGCCGGCAGAAATTTATATGAGCGTCTTGCTAAACCGTGCCACGGGAAGAAATATGATTATGTATTCACCCCGCGGCGGTATGGACATCGAAGCTGTTGCCGCAGAGACGCCCGACCAGATTTTTACCGAAGAAATCGACCCCAAGGTAGGACTTATGCCTTTTCAAGCACGCAAAGTGGCTTTCAACCTCGGCCTTAGCGGTAAGGCCTTCAAAGAAATGACCAAGTTTGTTACGGCTCTCTACAAAGCATACTTAGGAGTCGATGCTTCCTTGTTTGAAATAAACCCCGTGGTAAAAACCAAAGACGACCTTATCTTCGCCGCCGACGCCAAAGTGGTGGTTGACAACAACTCTCTTTTCCGTCACCCGGATATTGCCGAGATGCGCGACTTCGACGAAGAAGACCCCACCGAAGTGGAAGCCGGCAAATATGACCTCAACTATGTGCAACTCGACGGCAACGTGGGCTGTATGGTTAACGGTGCAGGCCTCGCCATGGCTACCATGGACATCATTAAGATGAGTGGCGGCGACCCGGCCAACTTCCTCGATGTGGGAGGTACCGCAAGCGCCGAGCGCGTCGAGCAAGCTTTCAGAATTATCCTCAAAGAAAAGAACGTGAAAGCCATCCTCGTGAACATCTTCGGCGGCATAGTTCGCTGCGACCGCGTGGCAAACGGCATAGTGCAAGCCTACAAAAACATAGGCGATATCCACGTTCCCATTATCGTTCGTTTGCAAGGCACCAACTCGGAAGAAGGCAAGGAAATCATCGACAAATCCGGCCTTAAAGTGTATTCGGCGGTTACCCTTAACGATGCCGCCAAACTCGTTAACGAGGTGGTGAAATAGAACAACTTAACGAACATTACGTGCTTTTTTCAAACGGGTGCTTTAAGCACTCGAAGGCTTCTGTTGCCTGATTTTTTCCCGGAAAGAAATTATCACACCGGCTTTTCAAACGGAAACCGTGGCGGCTTGCGCTATTATGGAAAAACCCGATTCCCGAGTGCCAAAGTTATTACCTTTGCCTGTGATTTATGCTAAAATTATGGAAAACAAAGTGCTTTTTATCGATACCACACATCCTTTGCTGCCGCAAATGTTGGAAGAAGCGGGCTTTGTCTGCGAACATTTTTACGGCAGGGGCAAGCAAGAGCTTTTGGATGTTGTGGCTTCATATAAAGGTCTGATAGTCAGGAGCGGAATACGAATCGACAAGGAAATAATCGACAAGGCTGTTTCGTTGAAATTCATCGGCAGAGTGGGAGCAGGCACCGAAAACATCGACACCGTTTATGCGGAAAACAAAGGTGTGGCTTGCTTCAAAGCACCCGAAGGCAATCGCGATGCCGTTGCCGAACATGCTCTCGGTATGCTGCTGGCACTCAACAACAAACTTATTGTTGCCGATACTCAGGTGCGCCAAGGCATCTGGAAGCGTGAAGAAAATCGCGGCACGGAAATTAACGGTAAAACCTTGGGGATAATAGGCTACGGAAACATGGGAAGTGCTTTTGCCAAGCGTCTTAGCGGCTTCGGCCTCAAGGTTTTAGCCTACGACAAATACAAAAGCGGTTTCGGTAACGATTTGGTGAAAGAAAGCACCATGGAAGAGCTCTTTGAAAGCTGTGACATTGTCAGTCTGCATCTGCCACTTACGGCTGAAACGGAATTTTTGGTTAATGATGATTGGTTGGCAAAATTCAAAAAGCCCTTCGTGCTTATCAACACCGCACGCGGCAAAATCGTCAAAACGGCTTCCCTTGTCCAAGCTCTAAAGGAAGGCAAGCTTACCGGCGCTTGTCTCGACGTTTTGGAATACGAAAAAAGCTCCTTTGAGGAACTCTATAAAAAAGAGCTGCCCGAAGACTTTCGCTATCTTGTGGCCTCTTCCAAAGTCGTTTTCTCACCGCACATCGCCGGCTGGACACACGAGTCAAATCGCAAACTTGCGGAAGTGACGGCAAGGAAAATAATAGACTTTTGCCGACGGTGATTAAGCGGGCACAAGAGCAGATAATACTGTTTTGAAAGCGCTTGAATTATCAATTTTTTTTTGCTTTTATCGACAATAAAAGCACGGTCTTTTGAGTTATTGAGAAAATCCGATTAATCTTGAACAGGGACAAAATTTATCTTACGGGAATAATCCTGCTTGTCATAGGCCTTTCTTTTTCACGTGCCTTTGTCAGCATCAGCTATGTGATAATCATAGCAACGTGGCTTTTCGACAAGAAAGTGTTAGACAAATTTGCCGCTTTTTTTAAAAACAAAGCCGCCCTTGCTTTGGCTTCCATATATTTTTTGCATCTCTTGGGTTTGCTTTATACCTCCGATTTTTCCTACGCATGGCTCGACATACGCACCAAGATTCCGCTATTGATTTTACCACTGGTTTTCAGCACGATAAGCAAATTTTCGAAGCGCGAATTTATTGCCGTTTTACTGATTTTCGCCTTGTCGGTAACGGCATCTTTCGGCACGGCGGTATTTTATCTGATAAAAGACAGTCCCGTCGATTTTAGAGAGGCTTTTCATTTCGTTTCGCACATCCGCCTTTCGTTGATGGCCGTTATCGCCCTTTCAATTTTCCTCTGGCTCAGTTTCGATAAGCGCCCCAACATGCCAACGTGGACAAAGTTTATTTTCATTATTTTTTCTTTATTTCTGATATATGCCATTGGAATTCTGGGCGTTATGAGCGGAATGCTATTAATGGCACTCACTTCGCTCAGCCTCGTTATCATATATTTGCTGAAAGGAGGAAAAGGAAAATCGCTGCTTTGGTCTTCGTTCTTCGTTCTATTTTTTATCGCAACGGGTTTTTATGTTTTTGAAGTTGTAAAAAATTATAACACAGCTGTTAAAAGCGGCAAAACCGCATCTTTGACAGCGCGCGGCAACAAATATGAAGACTTGAGTAAGGAATTTCCCGTTGAAAACGGCAGCTATATCGGCGATGCGGTTTGTTTTAAGGAAATGAAAGAAGCTTGGAACAAACGCTCTGAAATTCCTTTCGACAGTCTTGATATTCAACAAAATGCAATTAAATATACCTTGCTGCGGTATCTAAACTCCAAACATTTGAGTAAGGATTACGAGGGTGTGATGAAACTCGACAGCCTCGACGTAGCCAACATAGAAAAAGGTTTTGCCAATTACGAATACACAAAGACCTTCAGCGTTAAAAAACGTATTTACAAAGTGTTGTGGGAATACGACATCTTCAAAAAAGGCTATGGCAACATTAACGAAAGCAGTGGAATAAAAAGACTTTTCCTTTGGAAAACGGGACTTGAGCTGATTGCTCAAAATCCCCTTTTCGGCGTAGGCACCGGCGATGTCAAAAAGAGTTTTACCAAGCGACTGCAAGCCGACAATTCTCCCCTTGCTAAAACGGGATTACGGGCTCATAACCAGTTCATTTCCATAGCTGTAGCTTTTGGAATAGCCGGCTTGATTTTCTTTGTCTTCGTGCTGTTTTACCCCATGATAAAGTCTCGTGCTTACGATTTTTTATTTCTGACTTTTTTCATCGCCTATTTCTTTTCCATGCTTTGGGAAGACAGCCTCGAAACACAGATAGGAGTAACGATTTTTGCTTTTTTCTACCCCTTTTATCTGTTTTTAAATCCTTTTGAAAAAAGAAAATAACCCTTGTGTTGACGCAGGCTAATGAAGCATCAAATCAAAGACTAGGGTGTCCCACCCCCAACAAGTGGAATCGCAGATATTGTTGCTCCATTTCTCGGCTTCGGCACCGTCAACCACGTAAACGGTTTTTCCTTGCAAGCGATATTCGGCTTTAACAGAATAAATCGTGAAATTCAAATCGTAATAAACTCTCGAATTGTAGGCCGTATCGCGAAATAAAACGTTGTTGTCTTCAATTTTTCCGAGATAAATCGTAAAAGGCACTTTTTGTATTTCATTGTTTATGGAAAAATAAAGAGTGGCGCTTGTGAGCATGGGCTCTGTAGTAACACAGTTTGAATAATCGTAGCTTTCGCAATCGTCGGGTTGGGCCATCCACTTCTTGCATGCCGATGTGAAGCCCAGGAGCAAAAGAAAAATAAATACGGTTTTTTTCATAGCCATTCGGGTAAATATTTTTTGTGTTGAGTAAACAAATCCAAATCGTACGCCGCCGCTACGGAGAAGAAATTATGCGAAAATCCGTAAAGGCCGTAATCTCTGTAACTGTATGATATTTCGACGGATACGCCGTTTAAAGAAAAGAGTGCACCTGCCTCGGGAACAAGGGCAAAGGGCTTCTGGAGTTTGATGTCGCTGCCCGAATAGTTTCCGAAATGATATTGAAAGTCGAGCCCCGCAAACAAGGAAAAGATGTTGCTGCCGCCTTTGAAAGCAAATATTTTTCGCATTCCGGCAGCTATAAAAGTGCGCCGCTCGTAAAGTTGGTAAAATTCATCGGCGGAGATTTTTTTGAGCACCGGCTTTCGTTTGAAACGGTATCCTGCTGCCAGGGCAAATTGCAAATTATATTTCGCATCGCTGATACGAAGGCTGTTTTCCATAAACAAATCATCTTTGTTGAAAGACAACTTCACCCCGAATCCAACTTTTGAAAAGAAAGGAAGAATACCGCTGTAAAAATCAGGTTTTAAAAGCTTGGCAGCATTATAACGCCGTGCGGCAAGTGCCATGTTGTACGGATTTTTGCTGTTGTTTTTCTTAAAAGGAGAAAGAAAATGCCGTGAGGTAAGGAGCGAAACAATGCTGTCGTCAGCGAAATTTGCCGCCAGCAAAGCGGGCTTGTTGCTTGTGGAGTCGGAAGAAGCCCCAAGTGTGTCGAGTAAGAGCTTTGCCGCTTGATAATTATTATACATAACGGCAAGGTCAAGAGGCGAATATCCGACGCTGTTCACCACGTTAGGCCTTGCTTTATGCTTGATTAACAACGAGATAACAGAACTATCACCGTTTATGGCCGCAAGGTGCAAAGGGCTGTTTTTGTCGATGGTTTTCGCATTTACATCGGCCTTGTAAAACAAAAGCATATCGCAAATATAGTAATAGCCGAAGTAGGCGGCAAAATGCAAAGGCTCGGCCGCATACCTTTCTTTGTTGTTGGGGTCGGCACCTTTATAACACAGGTATTCGGCCACATCGAAAAAGCCGAACCAAACCGCCAAGCTAAGTGGCGAAGCTCCTTCATAATTTCTCAGGTTGAGCTTGGCACCATTGAATTCCAACAACTTAAGCATATCGAGATTGTTGTTTTGCACGGCATAAAATAGAGCCGTCTGCCCGTGGTCGTCGCGATAATTGGGGTCGGCTCCCTGTTTCAAATAGTATATCGCCGAGTCAATGGAGTTGTTGTAGGCCGATAAAAGCAGTTTGAAAGAAATTGCCGCCGTGTCTTTTTGGGAATATGATTTTAAGGGAAAAACACCTATCAACAAAATCAATATCAGTAAGTTACGGCGCAATTGCATTGTGGATTATTTTGATTTCAAAACCCTTTTGTTATACAAATTTAGTGCCGTGGCAGCCACAATGCCGATGGCGAAAATGACTATCCAGATATTGTATGGATGATGATGTTGCCACAAGTAATCCACCAGTTGCTTTTCGGTCATATTCATCTTGTGAGCCACCTCCACGAAATACTCATGCTTTTTGGGGTCGGCACTAATGTTAAAACCTTTGCTTTTAGCAAGTTGCATAACAAAACTTCGCCTGTCGGACATGCTTTGATAAACCGGTCCCGATACCACTCCGGCCAACACATTGCCGATAAAAACAGGAATAAACGAAAAACCCATATACAAGGCTTTTTTGTCTTTGGGAGCTATCAGTCCTATGTATTCGGTGATTTTGGGACTTCCCATCATTTCGCCTACGGCAAAGATAAACATTGCCACGAGCAGGAAAATTACGTTTTGCGAATAGAGCGTCATAGCCATACCTATGGAGTTGATTACGAAGCCCGTGGTCATGGCTTTCAGGGGTTTCCACTGCATCACCATTGCCGAGATAAATATCTGAAATATAATGATATAAAGCGCATCGAAATTGGTGATAAACTCCGACTTCATTCCCCCGTCGCCGGTGCTGTAATTGTCGGCGATAAAGGGTATGTGAAGGCTGAAAAAATTATACAAAGTCGATGAGTCAACCCATTGCTCTATGAAAACGGGCAGGGTGAAAAACAGCTGGTTGTACATGGTCCAAAAACCGGCCACAATTAATAAAAACAACAGAAATTTCAAATCCTTGCTTATAACGCTGATGATATTTCCGAAAGATTGTTTGATTATTTCGCCAAAAGAGCCCTTGCTTTCCAAATTGTCGCGTCCCGGCTCTTTGTAAAACAACAACATTATAAAATTAAGCGCTATCATAAGACCCGAGATATGAAAAACAACGTCATAGGATTTGTTTTTGAAAAACAAGGTAACCATAGGACCCAAAAAGGCTCCCGCATTTACCATCATATAAAAGATGCCGAAGCCCACGGACGAATTGCTCTCGTCGGTGGTTTTGGCTATGGTGGCCGAGATGATGGGTTTAAAAAGTGCGGCTCCCACGGCCAAATAAATATACACGGCAAAAACCCCTGTGAACGAATCGAAATAAGGGAAAACAAAAAAGGCGGAAGTGTAAATGACAAAGGCAATAAAAAGCATACGTCGATAGCCGTATTTATCTGCAATAGAGCCGGTTATCACAGGTAGAAAATAGAGGATACCTGTTCCTATTCCCATTATCCATCCCTTTTGCGATTGCGAAAATCCCAAACCGCCTTTTTCAATATCGTTGGTAAGATAGTTGGCAAAAAGCATAAAAAGCCCGTACCATGCCCAACGCTCAATCAACTCAATGGTGTTTGCTACCCAAAAAGTACGCGGATAGCCTTTTAAAATGTTTTTCATAGTTTAATCTGTTTTACTTTTCTACACGGCCTTGATACAGGCCACAAAATTTGTAGTTTATTCCACTACAAAATAATGACAAATTTTTTCATAATCCGAATTTTTCACCGATTTCAATTGTTTTAATTCTTCCAAAGAGTGAAATTTACTTTGATATTTAATGTGGTTTGAAATTTCAAAAGCCTGCATCTTAGAGATATACGGGTGTCTTTTCAAAGAATAAAAATCCATTGTGTTAATGTTTCTTTTCTTGACGGAGTCTTCGTTCACCGTAAAATAATCCTTTATTTCTTGATAACGACCGGTGTCGATGCCGTAAACTTCCAAAAGCTGTGAAACCGAATAATAGCCGCCAAGCATCTGCTTGTATTTCAATATATTGCGGGCAAGATACGGTCCTATGCCTTTTATTTCCAGCAAGTCGGAAATATCTGCAGAATTTAACTCCAAACTCAGCACCATCGTATTATTTTCAAGGCTGTCGCCAACAGTGGCGGGTTTCTCGGGAAGCAGCAAATAGGGCTCGATGCGGCTAAAATCGAATTGCGAGATGCAACGTATTTTCTTAAAGTCTTCTTTGTATCTGAATTGCCCTCCTCTTTCCAAATATTTAAGAATGGTGTTCGCTTGTTTCACACTGAATCCCAAAGATATAAGATCGTTATAGCCGGATGTGTTCGGGTTAAAAGGATGCAGCCTGACAACTTTAATTTTCTCTTTGACTTTTTTGTGAGTTGTCTTTTTACGAACTCTCGAAGCGGTATCGACAAAGGATAAAAAAGAGTCGATTTTTTCGGCAGCAGCCTTGTTATCCGACGGCGGAGGCGCATAGTTTTGTATTTCTCGATTTACGAAAATCAAAGCTATGATAAGCAACGAAAGCAACAAAACAGCCCTGCGTGTGCCTTTGGTAAAGTTGAATGATTTGTCTAAATTCAAAGACATTTTTT
>CAZPGC010000018.1:0-30311 GCA_964585875.1 uncultured Prolixibacteraceae bacterium
TTTTTGATAGCCACGAATGCACGAATATTTTATCGTGAATTTGTGGCTTTTTCTTATAGACACTAATCACCGCCGCGGATTTCTTTTTCCAGAACCATGGAAATATTTTTCTTTTGCTCTTCGCTGAGCTTACGGACGAATTGAATGTTATCAGGATGCGAAATGTTTTTGATATTCTGTGAAATAATTGCCGACTGCGACTTGAATCGTCTGCAAAATTTACAGCTTGCCAGATGGAATTGCAGCCTGATTTTTTCGCTGCATTTTAAGGGCTCGAACTCGGCCTTGGTAATCAGCAGAGTAGCTGTTTCGCAGCTGAGCATCATGCTGTTTTTCAAATTCTTAAATATGTTTTTGTCCTTACCCATTTATCCACTCGTTTTCTATACATTCTCTTAATTTCAGTCGGGCACGATGTAAAATTACCCATAGATTCGACGAGCTGCAATTCATTTCCTTACACACCTCGTCCGATTCCATTTCTTCCACAACGCGCATCACGAAAACGGCTTTCCACTTGTCGGGTAGCAAAGAGAGACAATATTCCATAACCGCTTGAAATTCGGTTTGGTTTAGTCTTCCGTCGGAAGTAAAGCGCCATTCCGCCGGTGCCCGCGAGGTATTCCAATGGCCTTCGAAAAAACCGCTTGTTTTAAAGGGCAGTTCGTATTGCGATTCGTTTATTTCGTTTTTCGTGGAACTCTTTCTGTAAAAGTCTATTATCTTTCTTTTTAAGATGGAAAACAACCAGGTTTTTTCGGAGCTGTCGCCTCTGAAATTTTCCGCAGCTTTGATTGCTGAGACAAAGGTGTCCTGCACAAGGTCCTGAGCCGTCATCGTGTCATTCACCCTGAATGCAGCATAGTTGTACAGAGCATCTCCGTAATTTTCTACCCAAGTGGCGGGATTAATATTTTGCTTGTTGTTTTCCATAATTCGGGTTGACAAATGTAAAAAAATAAGCTCTGCCTGAGGTTTAAAATCTTTTCTTCCGCCGGCAACTTATAATTTACCGTCGGTAAGGTATTTTTATATGACGCTATTATTCATCTACTTGGCTATTCCGTTTTTCTTAAAAATATCCTTGTTGTTTATTATTTTCAAGCTGCCGGTTAAAGCCTTGTCGTGTTTCCATATCAAATAATAATATGCGCCGTTTTCGTAAAGATTTCTTCCCAAATAGGCTTTGAAATATCTTTTTATTCTTCCCGAGGTGGATGTAATAGCCTTGTTATCGGGTTGAAGTTTGTAATATTTTTCAGCAAAGTCTTGCAGTTGTTTTATTGCCTCATCACTAAGCATGAAACCACCGGCAAAACTTTCCAAATCGGGGAAGCTTTTTTGCAGCGAGTCGAGATGCTTGTCGAAATAGGCACCTGCAAATGCGTTAAGGATTCCTTTTTTGAAAAGTGCGTTATAATAGGCGGGAAAAGAGGTGGTGTCCAAGGGAAAAAACACATCGGGCATAATGCCGCCACCTCCGTAAACTGTCCTGCCGCCAAGGGTTTTGTATTTCAGCGAGTCGGGAAACTTTATGCTGTCGGCATGCAGCAACTCGCCGTGTTTCAGACGCTTTTGCATATCCTTGTGGTATTCTTCAACTCCCTTGTCGTATGATTTCTGTATGCAGCGTCCCGAGGGTGTATAATAATGGCCTGTGGTGAGCCTCACTGCCGAGCCGTCGGGCAAAGTGTAGTTACGTCCCACGAGCCCTTTGCCGTAGGAGCGGCGTCCGGCTATTAGTCCGCGGTCGAGGTCTTGAATGGCGCCGGCAAAAATCTCCGAGGCGGAGGCCGACCATTCGTCAACAAGCACAATCAGTCTTCCTTTTTTAAAGTTGCCTGCTGCCGTCGATTTGTACTCCTGCCTTTTGTAATGGGCCCCTTCGGTATAAACTATCAATTTGTCTTTATCCAAAAATTCGTCGGCAAGGCGAATAGAAGCCATCATAAGTCCGCCCGGATTACCGCGTAAGTCCATTATCAGGTTCTTCATCCCTTTGTCTTTCAGCTCTTTAACGGCTTTCTCGTATTCCCTTACCGTTGTGAACGAAAAGCCGTTGATTTTAATATAGCCCGTGGTGTTATCGAGCATAAAGGCGGCATCGAGGGTGTTTATGGGTATGCTGCCTCTGACGACTTTGAACGTGAGGAGTTGAGGTTTGTGACGTCGTTTTACGGTGATTTTTACTTCGCTGCCTTTTTTGCCGCGCAGAAGGCGCGAAAAAAAAGAGTTGGATATTAATTTACCCGTGGCATTTACCTTGTCAATGGAAACGATTTTGTCGCCTGCTTTCAAACCTGCTTTCTCCGACGGTCCGCCGGCGGTGGTGCTTAAAATCATCAAAGTATCATACAAAATTTGATAATGAATGCCCACTCCGGCAAAACTGCCTTTGAGAGCCTCGTTGTTTTTTTGCAATTCTTCCCTTGTCATATATTTCGAATGAGGGTCGAGGTCTTTGAGCATGGCTTTTATGGCATCTTCAACGAGGCAGGGCATGTTTACCGTGTCAACGTATTGTGTTTCAATAAGTTTTATGGTTCTTGTCATCTTTTTGACTGTCGCCGCTTCCTGCTGTGCAACGCTTTCTCCCCATAAAATTAAAAGAATAAAAATCAAAATATTTCTCATGTCTGTTTCTATTTGGCTGTAGTTAATCCTGTTAAATCCCGTATCACCTCGGCGGCCATATACGCCCCGAACATCATGGGCATATATGATATGGTGCCGACCGTCGTTTTTTTGTTTTTCTCGTTGTCGATATGTTTAACACTCTGTTTGTCAATTGATTCCGCTGAAAATACCACCTTAAACCCTGAATAGACACCCATTTTGTGCAGGCGTTTTCGCAGCATACGCGCCAGCTTGTCGTTGTGTGTTTTTGAAAAATCAACCACCTGTATGCGAGAGGGGTCGGTTTTGCCGCCTGCACCCATGGAGCTTATCAGCTTTTGTTTGTTTTGTAAGGCATGATAAATAAGATAAATTTTGGGTGCCAGAGTGTCTATGGCATCCACGATGTAGTCGAAGGTGCCCGCCGCTATTTCTTCAATTCTTTCACCGGCAATAAATTCGTTTATTGTCTTGAGTTTCAAGTCGGGATTTATGTCGAGCAAGCGCTTGGCGAAGACCTCTGTTTTTTCCTTGCCTTGCGTTGATAGCAGGGCGCCGAGTTGCCTGTTTCTGTTTGATGTGGTGAATCTGTCGGCATCGATGATAGTCATTTTGCCTATGCCCGCGCGGCAGAGCATCTCGGCAGCAAAGCCGCCTACGCCACCCAAGCCGGCAACGAGCACCGAAGCTTTTCGTAGCTGCTGCACCTTTTGTTTGCCAATCAAAAGCTCGGTGCGTTCTTGCCAATTATCTGACGCCATAGTTGAAACAAAAAATGAAATTTTGGTAAATTTGGCTTGTAAATTCGTCGTAGCTTATACCTGTCAATTGTGAGGCTTTGCGATAAATTTCTTCGATATTTGCCTTGTCGTCTTCATCGGTTTCCAGGAAAATACGTTGCAAGGTTGTCTTTTTCATGGTTTCGTTGGTTTTCGAGAAATCTTTTAGCAGTGCGCTTCCTAATGAAATATATGCTCCGAAGTCGATTAGACGTTTTGCTATCTGAAAATTGCCGCTGAAACCGTGAAAAATCCATGGTGTTTTGTTCAGTCGTTGTTTCAAAAGTGCCAAAAAATCGGAATATGACTTCACGCTGTGAATTATCACAGGCAAATCATGAGCTATGGCTATCTCATTCTGTTTCAGGAAAATATCCTTTTGTTTTTCTATATTTACCGAGACAGACCTGTCTAAGCCGCATTCCCCCACCGCCAGCATTTTCGGATTATCGCATATGGCTTCGAGATTTTCCAATTGCTCGTTTACATTTACCTTGTTAATATGCCAAGGGTGCAGCCCTACCGACACGGGACCGTCGAATTCCGTTTGTGGCGAGACCTCTTGCACAAAGCGGCTTACCACCGAAATGCTTTCGTTTCCCGTGTCGCGACTGTGCGTATGTATGTTGACAAGCTTTTTCAAAACTGCGCTTATTTTGCACCACGAAATTAGTAAAAATGTCCTTGGCTTTTAAGCGCAAAAAGAAGAGCCCCTTAAAATCCGATACTCAGACCTGCCGTAAAGTTGATGCCCGCTTGGGGAAAATAGCCGTTCATTTCCTGCTCTTTTCCGTTGTAGATATAGCGATAAACCCACGCGTTGGTCTCATACATCTCGTTAAAGATATTGTTGATGGAGATATTGATTCTGAATGTTTTAAGCGATTTTACCTTGATATCGTAACCCAGCTTCAAATCGTTTACAAGATAGGGGTCGAGGCTCCGTTCTTTCGAGGAAGTATTGTCGATATATTGACGGCTGACATAGCGCGTCAGCAGGGCTATGTCCAAGGCATCGAAAAAGCGAAACATCAGGGCGTTTTTCAGAATTACCGCCGGCGAAAATGAGATGTCGGTGGTGCCGAGCTGTGCCGAGTCCTGACTCCATGTGTCCCAGTTGTCCACAAAAGAGGTGAAATTCAGTATTTTGTTTTGACTGAATGTGGCGTTGATATTCCAGTTGAAGTGCCTTGAAAAACGATGTCCCGCCACCAATTCTATGCCTGCGCGATACGATTGGGCTACATTTATCATAATAGGCGAGCCTACGTTGTTTACCTTTCCCGTCTCCACAAGTTGGTCTTTATAATTCATAAAGTAGAGGTTGGCTCTGATGATGCCCTTTTTGCCGTTGAAAGCATAACCGAGTTCGTAGTCGGTGAGATGCTCGGGCTTGGGAGTGTAATCTTTGTCGGCATCGCGGTAGTTGTTGCGCGAGGGCTCTTTGTTGGCTATGGCAAAAGAGCCGTATATTTTTTGCCTGCCGGTGATTTTGTAAACCACGCCTGCTTTGGGGTTTACAAAATTGAAAACATAGCGTCCGCCAAGGTCGTGAAGGTCGTCGTGAATGCCTTTTAATTCATAATCAACATACCTGTATTGAAGGTCGCCGTATATGCTTAAATCATTGTCTATAAAGTAAGTAGCTTTGGCAAAGGCGTTAAAGTCTTTTTTGAAACCATTGTTGTCGTACCAGCGAAAATCTTTACCCATCGGAGCATATTCCGCCCAAATTATTTGGCCGTAGTGGTCGCCGTCATAGGCCGTGGCCGAGGCTCCAATTTTAAGCTTAAGTTTTTTGCTGTTGTAATCGGCCGAAAAGACTCCCGCATAATAGTCGTTGTCGAGCCATTTTTGCTGAACCAAATCGGTACGTTTAATGGTGTCGGTTCCCGCTATAAAATCGGGCAGGCCGTAGCTCCAAAACTTCTTGTCTTTTTTGTAATTTTCATAATAGCCCTTACCTTTGGTATAGTGCAATACGCCGTTAATCAGCCAGTTGCTGTTTATTTTATAAGAATAAAGTAGTTGATAATGTGTTTGAATGTAGTTATCTGTTTCGTTATTGTAGGTGTACGGATTCATCGTTCTGTTAGTTTTGAGCGAATCTTTGGGCACACCGTACCAAGCCTGATATGTCTTTTCTTTTCCCGAGAAAATATTCATTCTGAGAATGCTTTTTTTGCCGTAATGAGCACCTGATACAAAGAAAGAACCCATATCGGAGAAAGCCCTGTCGATATATCCGTCGGAATGTAATTTCGACATTCTGACATCGAAGGTCGTGTTGTTTTTCAGGAGTCCTGTGGATGCCGAAAAACGGTAGCGCCGGGTATTGAAAGAGCCGTAAGACAAATCAACTTGACCCTCGGGTTCTGCATTTAATCCATTGGTTTGTAGGTCGATAGTGCCACCGAAGGCAGCGGGGCCGTTTACGGAAGTGCCAACGCCGCGCTGAATCTGTATGCTGTTTAGAGAGCCTGCAAAATCGGGCAAATCCACAAACCACACTCCCTGACTCTCGGGGTCGTTCAGCGGCACGCCGTTAACGGTAACGTTAATGCGCGTAAGGTCCGAACCTCTGATTCTCAGTGAGGTATAACCAACGCCCGCGCCTGCGTCGGAGCTTGTAACCACACTTGGCGTCATATCGATGATGTAGGGCAAATCTTGCACCGCATCGGCCGCTTTTATTTCGCCCTTTGTGATGTTGGAAAAGGAAGTGCCTGTGTTTTCATCGGCTCTGAAAGCCGAAATCACTACCGCATCTTCCATAGTGGCTGAAACTTGCATTTTGACCACCAGGTTCATGTTGCCCGTAAGTTCTATTTTTCGTAGGTAGTCGGCATAGCCCATATAGCTGATTCTCAGGTTATATGAACCCTTGTCGAGCTCATTAAAGCTGAACTTGCCTTCTTTGTCGCTTACGTTTCGGCGACCGTTTAAAAGGATATGAGCGCCCGGTAAGGGCTCGCCGTTTTCTTTGTCAACGACCTTTCCCTGTAGAGTAAACTGCCCCAAGGTCAACAAAGGCAGCATTACCGCAAAGGCGGCGGTAAGAAAAATTTTTCCAAACATTTGAATGATTCTTTTAAGATTAAACTTATCCAAACACTTAGGAGTGAAGCGTTTGGGGAAAATTAAGTTTACTCTTGCGAAAAATTGAATATAGAATCCGAAAATTTCGCCTCCCTTCGCCGGCATTATCCGGAGCAGGTTCCAAGAGTATGATCTCAGCCCGTAAATTACTTCCGTTTCCGGAATGGGCACCCCTGAATGAAATCGCTTGCAAAACTATAAAAAATCCGATGTTTTACGGCAGAAATAATCGATATTTTATTAAAATTCGTGCACTGCGTCGGCCACTTGCTTACTCGCAGTTGTTTTTGTTCATTTTTTTGCGAAAGTTGAGTTAAGAATATTATTATGAATTTCCCCAAAAAACAAAAGCCCCGTGGAAAAGTTCCACGGGGCTCTTTTTTTAAAATATTTCGGCTTTATTTTTTATCGGCCATTTCGTCCGTGAGAGCCATTTGTGCATAATAGCCGCTGTCGAGTTTGTCTTTCACGGCTTTAAAAGAGTCTATTGTATATTGTACATCTTCAAGGGAGTGCATGGCCGTGGGTATAATCCTTAGCATTATAACACCCTTAGGCACAACGGGATAGACAACAATCGAACAGAAAATATTATATTTTTCTCTAAGTTCAATGGTAAGATTGGTAGCTTCGTTAAGTTCGCCTTTAAGAAAAACAGGGGTTACGGGTGATTCCGTTACTCCGAGGTCGAAGCCGTTGTCGCGAAGGCCTTTTTGCAAAGTGCGTGCTATGGTCCATAGTTTTTCGCGCAGCGAGTGGTCGGTGCGCAGAAGTTCCAAACGTTTGAGTGCTCCTTTAACCATGGGCATAGGCAACGATTTGGCGAAAATTTGTGAGCGCATATTATAGGCAAGAAAGTCGATGACATGTTCCGGGCCGGCCACAAAGGCTCCTATGCCTGCCATGGATTTGGCAAAGGTGCCGAAATAGAGGTCAACTTCGTCCTGAACGCCGAAATGTTCTCCCGTTCCTGCACCGGTTTTACCCATGGTGCCGAAGCCGTGAGCGTCGTCAACCAGCAGGCGGAAGTCGAAATCTTTCTTCATCTCGGTGATTTTATCCAATTTCCCAAGGTCGCCGGCCATGCCGAAAACGCCCTCGGTGATAACAAGGATGCCGCCGCCTGTTTTTTCAACCACTTTGGTGGCGTGCTCCAACTGTTTGCGCAGGTTTTCCATATTATTATGAGGGAAAACAAAGCGTTTGCCCATATGCAAGCGCATGCCGTCGAGAATGCAGGCGTGCGATTCCGAATCGTAAACTACCACATCTTTGCGGTCGAGCATGGCGTCAATGATAGAAACCATACCTTGATATCCGTAATTCAGCAAATATGATTTTTCTTTGCCGACAAATTCGGCCAGTTCTTCTTCCAATTGCTCATGCAGTTTTGTTTGTCCCGACATCATGCGGGCTCCCATGGGGTAGGCCAAACCGTATTCTGCTGCAGCTTCGGCGTCGGCTTTGCGAACCTCCGGATGGTTTGCCAATCCGATATAATTATTAAGGCTCCAAACAAGCCTTTCTTTGCCCCTGAACATCATATGGGCGCTGATTTCTCCTTCGAGTTTGGGAAAAGTAAAGTATCCGTGTGCTTCGCGTTGGTGTTTCCCTATGTTCCCCGGTCGAGTGTGCACTCTTTCAAATAAATCCACTTCCGTAGTTTTTAGTTATTACTGTAGTTTGTCGGCGGCAAAAGTAAAAATTTTCTTATCAAGTGCGAAAGTATTTTCCCGAGACGCCAAGGTCTCTTTTTCTTACCGTGAGGGTTTAATAGGTATTTACCGTGAATTTAAAGAAAAATCCGTGTTTTTCTTCTTATGCAATAAAAAGGTATCAAACTGAAATTCAGCATGAGCGTAACGAAGTTATTGGACGTTATAGACAGACACTGAATACTTGTCAATTCATCTGCGGATTAACGGGAAAGTTAAGCCAATGCCTGAAATCTTTACCCAGTTTTTTGATTGAATCGCTCCAAAGCGTTTCGGGCTTGTCGTTGAAAATTTCCTTGGCCGTAACGTTGGTAACAAGCCACGAAATTTCGTCCAATTCTCTGTCCAACTGTTTGGGGCTCCAACCCGAATAGCCGAGATAAAACCTGATGTCGCTTTCTTTGATAAGGCCTTCGTTGATGAGAAATACAAGTTGCTCGAAATTGCCGCCCCAAAAAACGCCGGGGATGACTTCCGTGCTGTCGTTTATCAAATCGCCGCGCTTGTGCAGATAAAAAAGGCTTTCGGTTTGAACGGGGCCGCCAAGGTAAACATCGGCTTTAAAATCGCCGAATTCCGAAGAAACCTCATCAATGGTATATTCCGTTTTTTTGTTTATTATCAAACCGAAAGAGCCTTCCTCGTCGTATTCGGCAATCAGCAAAACGGCTCTTTTAAAATAAAAATCGGGCATAAAAGGCTCTGCTATAAGCATTTTGCCTTTCTGAATTTTTATTCCGCTGGGTTTAAATTTAAATATTTTTCCTATATCATCCATCGTCAACGGGGTGCTTTTTGATTACTATCTCCTTTTGCTATGACAAAAATAATTATAAAAAAGTTTTATCACTACTTTTGCTTTTTTTAAGGAACGTTTTTTATTGCTATAAATTATTGAATTTTGTGAAAAATAACGGTAACAAATATAAAGAGCTGCGTAACATCTATCAAGAATTTAAATATCGCGGCTTTAGCTACTCATTGACAAACAGTGAGTTGTCAATAGTTTTCGACTTTGCTGTTGATGATGAATTTGTTTTTAATCCGAAAATGACCTTTGTTTCTTCTCCGTTTTTCCATTTTGAGAAAATAAGCAAGAATATTCTGGAATCCTTGATTTTCAACATTGGAATGGTGGAGTTGATAAGCTATTGGAAGGCTATGGTGCCTCCGGTGGTGTTGATTGAAAATTATAGTTTGACTGATGAGCAAATTGCTTTTTGGAAGAAGATTTATTTCAACGGTCTTGGTGAGTATTTCTACCTTAACGGTATCGAGGCTGATTATGATGACTTTTTGAATATCAGGTGTTTAGGGGAGAAAAAACTCCAAGCGGAGAGGCTTTCTGCTTCCTCTTCGGTGGTAATTCCCGTTGGAGGAGGCAAGGACAGTGTTGTGAGTTTGGAATTGCTGAAAGGATATGCTTCAAAGGACGACAATTTGGCTTTGATAATGAATCCGCGCGGGGCTTCGAGTGCTACGGCAGCAGTTGCCGGATTTAAAGATAAGACGCTGATTGTAAGGCGCTCACTCGATAAGCTGCTTTTGGAATTGAATGACCGTGGTTTTCTTAACGGACACACGCCCTTTTCGGCTCTCCTGGCTTTTGTTACACTGTTGGCTGCCACCGCTTCGGGACGAAAATATATTGCCTTGAGTAATGAAAGCAGCGCAAACGAGCCGACAGTCGCCGGCACTAATATCAACCACCAATACTCCAAATCTTTGGAATTTGAAAATGATTTCTCAGACTACGTCGAAAAATATATCACTCCCGATATTAAATATTTCAGCTTGTTGCGTCCCTTGAGCGAGTTGCAAATAGCTTCTATTTTCGCCAAAAGACCTGCGTATTTCGGCCATTTTAAAAGTTGCAACGTGGGAAGTAAAAACGACATATGGTGCGGTAAATGTCCCAAGTGCCTCTTTACTTTTATAATCTTAAGTCCCTTTCTCGCACCTGAACAACTTGTTGAGATATTCGGCTCTAATCTTCTTAACGACAGAGAATTGCAGGTCTATTTCGATGAGCTTACCGGAGTAGCAGAGGTGAAACCCTTCGAGTGCATAGGCACCGTTGACGAGGTAAATGCGGCTCTTTGTTTTGCCGCTGAAAAATACGAGGAATTGCCCTATTTGTTGAAAAGGCATAGGCAGTATTTTGGAGACGAAATATGCAAGAGGCAGGATAAAGAAGCACTTTTGAAAAATATTTCCAAGGAGAATTTTCCCGACCCCTCATTTTTAAAATTAGTGAAAACGGAATTGGGTATTGATGATTGATAAGGCAATAAAAAACAGAGTTTTAGAGCTAATTGGCAGCCGCAGAGTGCTTATTGCCGGTTTCGGGCGAGAAGGCAAATCGTCATTGCAATTTTTGAGACAAATTGTGCCGACAGGCACAATTGTCGTTGTCGATAAAAATACGGAAGCGCAAAAATCTTTGACCGACGACATTAAATTTGCCGGCGGAGAAAGATATTTGGATGAAATAAAGCCGGGTGATTTTGTGATGAAGTCGCCGGGAATAAGCTTTAAAGATTTCGCTTTGCCTTCGGAGGTGCTTGTTTCGTCTCAGACGGATATGTTTCTTAAATTGTTCGGTGACAGAACGATAGGGGTTACCGGCACCAAGGGGAAAAGCACCACGGTGAGCCTCACGGAACATATTCTGAAACGCTTTAATAAAGATGTTCGATTGGTAGGCAATATAGGCATCCCCGCTCTCGACATTGTAGATGATATTTCCGCCGGCAGCTTGATTGTGTATGAATTATCGTCGCATCAGCTTGAATTTTGTTCAGCTTCACCGCATATAGCTCTGCTTTTGAATCTTTACAAGGAGCACCTTGACCATTACCGCGATTTTGCGGCATACAGAATGGCAAAGTGGCAAATAGCCTTGCATCAAGGCAAAGAGGATTTCTTTTTACTAAATATTGATGACGAGTTGATAATGAGTGACTTGCGGGAGAATATCCGCTCGAATGGAACAAGGATTCCCGTTTCTTTAAGCGGGCAAAGGGACGCGGACTTTGCCTATCGCGGCGGCGAAATTTATTTCAAAGACGAGCCTTTGGGCTTTGATGCGACAAAGTTTAAACTTGCGGGGATACATAATATTTTCAATTTGATGATGGCCGTGGGCGCAACCTCCTTATGCGGAATACCGCCGGCTACTGCCTTGGAAGCCGCCTATGATTTCGCCGGACTCCCTCACAGGCTTGAATATCTCGGGAGAGTGAAGGGCATTGATTTCATCAACGACAGCATAGCCACAATTCCGCAGGCTGCAGTTAGGGCTTTGCAAAGCATTGATAATGTGGCAACTATTATACTCGGAGGCTATGATAGAGGGATTGATTACGGTTTTCTTACCGATTATCTGAAAAAATATCCTCCTTTGAATATTATGCTGCTCGGTGAGGTGGGTGTCCGCATAAAAGAGATGCTCCAAGAGCTTAAATACCAAGGGCGTATGGAAAATTTTACCTGTTTCGACGATGCGGTAAGGAGGGCCGTTGAGATTACACCTCGGGGGAAGGCTTGCCTTTTGTCGCCGGCTGCTGCGAGTTACGATAAATTTAAAAATTTCGAAGAGCGAGGCGATAGATTTAAGGAGTTGGTTTTGACTTTGTAGATGTTCTGTTTTTTGTTTCAAACCTCGACGGCTTGCTTTTAAATCTCCCTTATGCTTTTTTTGCTTTCTTTACGGCCTTTGGCTCTTTCTGTTGAGTTGCTACTAAATTATTAAAAATCAATCTATTGTCCCTTTCGGTTGATAATTCTCAACAATTTCACGTATTTTTTACTGCGTCGATGATATTAAAGACTTGCCGGTAGCAATATTTTTGCTTCATCAATTCAGTTATTTATTTTTAAAACTTGAAATCATGAATGTAGATCAGATAATGATGAACCTGGAGCGCAAGCATCCCGGTGAAGTAGAATATTTGCAAGCGGTTCGCGAAGTGCTCGAATCCATTGAAGATGTTGTAAACGAAAACCCTCAGTTTGAAGCTGCCGGAATAATTGATCGATTGATAGAGCCCGACAGGGTGCTCACTTTCAAAGTGCCGTGGATTGACGATAACGGCAAAGTGAATGTGAACATCGGATACCGTGTTCAGTTTAACAATGCCATCGGCCCCTACAAAGGCGGTTTGCGTTTTCACCCTTCGGTAAACCTTTCCATTTTGAAATTCCTGGGTTTTGAACAAATTTTCAAAAACAGCCTCACCACTCTTCCCATGGGAGGCGGTAAAGGAGGTTCGGATTTCGACCCCAAAGGAAAGTCCGACAACGAAATTATGCGTTTCTGCCAAAGTTTTATGATGGAATTACACGCTTTGATAGGTCCCGAAACCGATGTGCCTGCAGGTGATATCGGAGTTGGTGGTCGCGAAATAGGCTTTCTCTATGGAATGTATAAAAAATTGAGGAAGGAACACACCGGAGTGCTCACCGGCAAAGGCTTAAACTGGGGCGGCAGCTTGATACGTCCCGAGGCAACGGGCTTCGGCAATGTTTATTTTGCCAAAGAAATGCTGGCCACAAGAGGCGAGACTTTCGAAGGTAAACGTGTTGCCATTTCCGGTTTCGGCAATGTGGCTTGGGGTGCTGCCATTAAAGTTAACGAGTTGGGCGGTAAGGTTGTAACCATCTCCGGCCCTGATGGTTATATCTACGATGAAGAAGGTATCTCGGGCGAAAAGATTGACTATATGCTTGAGCTTAGGGCTTCTAACAACGATGTTGTGAAACCTTTTGCCGCCGAATTTCCGAGTGCCAAATTTATAGAAGGTAAAAAACCTTGGGAAGTGAAAGTGGATGTTGCTTTGCCTTGTGCTACTCAAAACGAGCTTAATGAAGAAGATGCAAAAATGTTGGTTGCCAACGGTTGTATCTGCGTTGGCGAAGGCGCAAATATGCCTTGCACACCCGAAGCCATCAACGTTATTCTCGAAAACAAACTTCTGTATTCGCCCGGCAAAGCTTCCAATGCCGGTGGTGTAGCCACCTCGGGTTTGGAGATGAGCCAAAACTCCATGAAGCTCAGCTGGTCGGCCGAGGAAGTTGACGAGAAATTGCACGGAATTATGAAAAATATTCACAGTCAATGTGTTAAATACGGCACCGAACCCGACGGATTTGTAAACTATATGAAAGGTGCCAATATCGCCGGATTTATGAAAGTTGCCAATGCAATGCTCGATCAGGGGATAATTTAGTTTGTTTCATAGTTAGATATTTGTGGTTAATATTCAAAAGACTGTTCGTCGCCCGGCGAGCAGTCTTTTTTTTGTGAATGAAAATTATGGAGATTGGTTTATTGAGGTTTTAATCAATATCCGTCATAACGTTCCAACGAAGGGTCGTATTCTTCCTCGATGAAAATTTGAAAGTCTTCGTAGGGGCCGTTTTCGTATTGCTCAATGGCCGTTTCCCAATCCAACCACGGATATTTTTCTTCCCAATATTCTCTGTCGTAAGGGTCGTGCGATTCGCTCTCTGTAGGGATATCCGGCTGAGTTACAGCGGGTTCTCTTTCTTTGATAACCCAAACGGTATCGGGTTCTTTGTAGCTCCTTACGGTAATCGTCTCGAGAGGGGCTTTGTTTTTCTCAAAATCGTTTTCCGTCCGATTGCACTTATGAGTAATGATATATATTCCCCATAGAATTCCTATAATCCAAAAGATGTTTTTGAAAAATCTTTTGTCGATACCTACCAATTCCGCTATAAGTCTGAAAAAGTTCATAGCACGAAAATAATGAATTTTCTTGTATCTTTTAATGGTAAAAAAGACAAGCCAAAGCTTTTTACTGTAAATTTGCAAGCTAAATTTGAAAACGCTGTCATGAAGATTGTTTTTGCAATATTATTTTTGATATTGGGCGCCACGGCTTATGCTCAGGAAGATGCGGAAGGAGGTCGAGGCATTGCGAGCGGCTGGGATTTCGGCTTGAACTTCGGTTTTTATATTCCGCCCGCTTATCATGCCGGATTTTACGACGGTTCAGAAGAGAATGTAAACAAGATGAGCTATGTATTTGGAAACAAATACTATCGTGATGAAATCAGCCGCTCGCTAAATTCGAGCGACACATTCTTTATAACAGGAATGCCGCAAAATATGCACTACACGGGAGCTTTTACCATAGGCTTGTATTTCCGCCGCACTTTCGATAAATATTTCGGTTTTTCGATGCAGTTCAATTATTCAAAGCTGCACGCAAACGATTTGTTTCAGATAGAAGTTGACCCCAATACCATTTTGACGGAGCCCGACTTGCGTACCTTTCCCATTTGGGGCGTAGAAGAGAGGGTGAATATCGATTTGAATTTTTCCAAATATTTCCACACCAAAAGCAAGATAAGCCTTCCTTTTGTGGAGGCCGGTTTCAACATAAATTCCTCAACCGTTAAAGAAAATATGATACAGATAAACGATTTAAAATACTCATTGGTAGATGTTTATCTCAACGGAAGCGGCTATGTGCCTAATCTTTCGCAGACCACCTACACGGTTCATCAAGGAGGAATAGGCTGGGGCATAAATGCCGGCGGCGGCTTGCGTTTGATTTTCAACGAGGCGGTGAGTGTTGACCCGGGTGTTACCTTTTATTATCAAAAAGTCGCCTTGGAAAACTACGAGAAATTCAAACCCGGAGTGGTAATTTATGTTCGATTGAGCTTGTCGGGATTTTTTGCGGCTGCAAGCGAATAGATAAGACATAGCAATGAATGAAAATACCGAAATAAAGAAAAAAGCGGCGCGGCTTTCCATAATATCCAATAGTTTTTTGATACTTATCAAAATAACGAGTGGCATTATAAGTGGCTCTGTGTCAATTATTTCAGAGGCTATACATTCGGGACTCGATCTTGTGGCTTCGCTTATTGCCTTTGTGGCCGTGAGAATATCCGACAAGCCTGCCGACGAGCAACATCCATACGGTCACGGCAAATTTGAGAATGTGTCGGGGGTGATTGAGTCGCTGCTGATTTTTGCCGCCGCTGTTTGGATTATCTACGAGGCCGTTCATAAAATGCTAAACCCTTCCAACCCTTTGGAAGATTCGGGTGTTATGCTTGGCGTTGTGATTATGTTTTTGTCGGCCGTTATTAACTTTTTTGTTTCGAGACACCTTTATAAAGTGGCAAAGCAAACGTCATCGGTGGCATTAGAGGCCGACGCCTTGCATTTGAAAACCGACATTTACACTTCCTTGGGTGTTAGTTTGGGGCTTCTGTTGCTTTATCTGACTTCCTGGCATTTTCTCGATGCTCTCATTGCCGTTATGGTAGCTCTGCTTATAATTTACGAGGCTTTCAAGATGCTTACAAAATCGTTTAACCCGCTGTTGGACAGTAATTTGCCAAAACACGATATTGAAAAAATACGCTCGGTGATTGAAAAACATCTTTCCGATGGTTTTTCGTGTAAACAATTACGAACACGTCAATCGGGGCAGAAAAACATTATAGAATTTACTTTGCTCACACCTTCCGATATGAGTGTGAGTGAGGCATATAAGCAAGTGAAACACCTGAAAAAGGAAATTGCAGCTAAATTTTCGAGCGCGGAGATAATAGTTGTTACCGAACCACGGGATTGAAAATTTCCGCTTCTTTCATCAAAAAATTTTTCCGAAATTTTTTTTAAAAAACTTCTTGACAAAAGCTGATTCTTGATATATCTTTGTGATATTAAATTAATATCATATTTCAAAACTTAAAATCTATAAAATTATGAAAGAAGAGAAGAATTACAAAGCCTTATCGGGATACGGAATATTGTTGCTGTTGGTGGCAATAATTGCAATTTCGATTTTTATGATTGTGACAACCAAAAGTTTTTGGTTTATTATTTTGCTTGCGTTGTCAGTCATTTGTTTGCCCGGTTTTTTTGTGGTAAATCCCAATGAATCGGTGGTTTTAACCCTCTTTGGTAAGTATCGCGGAACGCAAAAGGACAACGGATTTTTTTGGGTAAATCCATTTTTTTCCAAGAAGAAAATTTCGCTGCGCGCACGGAATATCGATTCGGCACCCATCAAAGTTAACGACAAGCTGGCCAATCCCATAATGATAGGGGTGGTGCTTGTTTGGCGCGTGAAAGACACTTTTAAAGCGGCTTTCGAAGTTGATGACTACGAGCATTTTGTGAGCGTCCAGTCCGATGCGGCCATTAGGCATTTGGCAGGCTCATATGCTTATGACAACTTCGATGAAGATGAGAACGAGCTCACCTTGCGTTCGGGAGGCGAAGAGATAAATCACCGTTTGGAGGCCTCTTTGCAGGAGCGGCTTACAATAGCCGGCGTTGAAGTGATAGAAGCGCGTATCAACTATCTGGCTTATGCCGAGGAAATTGCCCAAGCGATGCTCAAACGTCAACAGGCTACGGCCATTATTGCGGCACGTACCAAAATTGTGGAAGGCGCGGTTTCGATGGTGGAAATGGCTTTACAGAAGTTGTCGGAAAACAATATTGTTGAACTCGATGATGAGAAAAAAGCCACCATGGTTAGTAATTTGATGGTCGTTTTGGTCTCCGATAAAGATACGAGTCCGGTAGTTAACACAGGTTCAATATATTAGACAATGGAAACGCGCGAAAGAATTTGTTTTAAGGAGGAGCAGCCCTTCCGTTATTCGTGGATTTTTTTGCTTATCTTGCTCGGCATCACCGTCTTGTTCTCTTGGGGTATGTTTCAACAGTTGGTGTTGAAGCAACCTTGGGGCGACAAGCCCTCGTCCGACGGTTTTTTGGTAGGCATTTCATTGGTAATGATTTCCTTTTTCGCCATTTTGTATTTTGTCTTCAGATCCTCATTGTTGATAACTGAAATTAAAAGCGACGGAGTGCATTTACGCTATCCGCCGGGCAGAAAAAAGGATAAAATTTATCATATCGACGACATAGTCTCTTTTGAAAAAAGTCGCACCGGACCTGGCAGTAAGGGCTATGGTGCCAAGAAAAATTTGCTTCGGAAGCGCATTGCATATACCGTGTCGTTGTCGCCCAAAGCTCCGGCGGTGACAATGGAGATGAAGAGCGGTTACAAGGTGATAATAGAAACACGCAAGCAAGAGCTGTTTGTGGATTGCTTGCGAAAAATGAAGAATATAAGGATTTAGATTATGCCTAAGAAAAAAGCATTTGTGTTGAGGTTGAACGAGGAGATGTACTCCAAAGTCGAACGCTGGGCTGCCGATGAATTTCGTTCCGTTAACGGCCAGATAGAGTGGATAATACGAGAAGCTTTGAAAAAATCGGGGCGTTTGAAAAAAACGAAAAAGGATGAAGACAGCTAAGAAAAGTCCGACTGCAATCGAAATAAAATTATTTGTACTTTTATGCCTTTGAATTTAACGACGGGGTTTATTGACAATGTTACGTATCTGACTGATTCTAACTTGCTTATAAGCTAATCTCAAAAACAGATGTCTTTATGATTTCACACTTCAAAAACATGATGCGGAAACTGAAAAATATACCGAAGAACACGGTTCTTTTGGGTAGTGTAATAGCTTTTTTGTTTGTTTTTCCTTTGATTCATAATGACGGAATCAAGAATCTTTTGAATGCCGTTTCCTATTCTCTAATCTTGCTTTCAACCTTTTTGATTATCGATAAAAGCACCAAGTTTTTAAAGTATATAAACTATATTGCATTGATATTCATTTGGTTGATGTTTTTTATTTCGGAATCGTTTTTTCTAAAATATACCGTATTCTTCTTTTCCATTGTGGTGCTTTTGATTTCCACTTTCATAATGATTAAACAGATAGTGAAAAGCAGCGTAGTTGATGTTACCCTGATAATAGACACGATAACCGGTTATTTGCTTTTGGGTTTGATTTTCGGCCTATTAAATTCAATAATTATTTTGGCAAATCCTCAAGCTATCGCCATCGAGCACCCCGACTTGTTCAGCGTGATGTATTACAGTTTTATCACAATCACCACAATCGGTTTCGGTGATATTTCGCCTGTAAGCGAGGGAGCGAAAATCCTTGCGATATTATTCGGAATTATTTCGCAGCTGTATTTGACAATCATAATGGGATTGATTATCGGCAAATTTTTGAATAATTCTAACCGTCATTAATGCGCCGAATGTTTTTTTGTGGAGTTTTTTAAGAGGCGCTCTTTAATCGAATTAAATAAAGTCCCGTATAAGTTAGTAACCCGTTGAGCAGCAGCAGTTCAAAGCCGAAACGATAGCCGTTGAAGAGGCTAATGGAGTAGTAGTTTAGCAGGTATGAAATCAAGGGTGCAGCCACCACCACGGGTATCACGAGCCTATCGTTTATGCGGTGCTTGGTAAAGATGCCGAATGCAAACATACCGAGTAGGGGGCCATAGGTGTAGCCGGCAATGCGGAAAAGGCCGTTGATAACCGAATCTTTTGCTATATAACTGAAAAGCAGTATGATAAGAAAGAGGGTGAAAGCTATGCCAATGTGCACTGTTTTTCGTATTTTTTCTTGCTTTGCCGGTGAATATTTGCCGCTGTCTCTTATATTTAGAATGTCAACCGAAAAAGATGTGGTGAGTGCCGTGAGGGCGCTGTCGGCCGAGGAATAAGCGGCGGCAACCAAACCTATTATAAAGGTGATGCCCGCAACGGAGCCGAGGCTGCCGAAGGCTACGGCAGGAAACAGATTGTCGGCTTTTGCAGGTATGCTTATGCCGCTGTATTGTGCAAAGATGTAGAGCGAGGCGCCGAGAAAAAGAAAAACCATATTGATGGGAATAAGCGTGAGGCTCATCCAAAACATATTTTTCTGCGAATCGCGTAAGTTGCGACAGGTCAGGTTCTTCTGCATCATATCTTGGTCCATTCCCGTCATTACAATGCTTATGAAGATGCCCGCAACAAACTGTTTTATGAAAAAACGCGGGTGGTGCCAGTCGGTAAAAAGCACCTGTGAATATTCCGATTTGGTGACCTTTTCCACCAGTCCCGCAAGGTCGATATTCATTTTTTGAGCGATAAAATAAATGGTCAACACCACCGAAACAAGCATAAAAGTGGTTTGTAAGGTGTCTGTCCAAACGATGGTTTTTATACCTGCTTTAAAGGTGTAAAGTAAAATCAATCCTATGAAAAATGCAATGGTAATCCAATAGGGGATATGCCACGAGTCGAATACAAAAGCTTGAAGAACATTGATTATCAAAAACATACGAAAGGATGCCCCGATGAGACGCGAAAGCAGGAAATACGAGGCCGCACTTTTATAACTGAAAAAACCGAAACGCTCTTTAAAATATGAGTAAATACTCGTTACGTTCAAGCGGTAGTAGAGAGGCAATAAGATTTTGATAATGAGCAGGTAGCCAATAAAATACCCGAATACAATCATCAGGTAAGAGAATTTGTCTTTGCCAACGGCGCCGGGCACCGAAATAAAAGTGACCCCCGACAGCGAGGCGCCAATCATGCCGTAGGCTACTACATACCACGGCGATATCCGGTTGCCCGTAAAAAAGCTTTCGTTGTCGGCATCGCGCGAAGTAAAGTAGCTCACCGCAAAGAGCAGCAATGTATATCCCAGAAAAGTAAAAAAAATCAAAGCCGGCGTCATGCTGTATAATTTTAGAAATACGGCGGCAAAGGTAGTAAACTGGGGCTAACACGCGGAGTTTGTTATTGTGTATTTCTTTAAAAATGCAGTTGTTTGTCCTGCGAAAGGCAGGCTTTGCTAATGCTCTTCTCCGTCATAACCTTTATTTACCTACTTTTGCCGCTCAAAATTTTTAAGATGACTGAAATAAGAAATATTGCAATTATCGCGCACGTTGACCACGGCAAGACCACTTTGGTTGACCGTATTTTGCATCAAGCGCGACTTTTTAGAGATAATCAGGAGGTGCAAGACCTGATTTTAGACAGCAACGATTTGGAACGTGAGCGGGGCATCACCATTCTATCAAAGAATGTCTCGGTTCGATATAAAGGTATAAAAATCAACATAATAGACACCCCCGGTCACTCCGATTTCGGGGGAGAAGTGGAGCGTGTGCTCAATATGGCCGACGGCGTATTACTCATTGTGGATGCTTTCGAGGGGCCCATGCCTCAAACACGTTTTGTGCTGCAAAAAGCCATTGAATTGGGTTTGAAACCCGTGGTGGTGGTTAATAAAGTTGACAAGCCCAACTGTACCCCCGACGAGGCTCAGGAGGCTGTTTTCGACCTTATGTTCAGTCTCGAGGCCACCGAAGACCAGTTGGATTTCCCCACTGTTTTCGGTTCGGCCAAAGCCGGTTGGATGAGTGACGACTGGCAAAAGCCAACCAACGACATCAGCTTTTTGTTGGATACCATTATTGAGAGTATTCCTCCGCCTGTGAAAGAAGAGGGTACCTTGCAGATGCGTATCACATCGCTGGATTATTCGTCATATACCGGCCGTATTGCCATAGGAAGGATAAAGCGCGGAAGCATTAAAGCAGGTGATAATGTGGCCATTGTGAAACGTGACGGCAGCATTCTGAAATCTGTTGTTAAGGAGCTTTACACCTTTGAAGGTTTGGGCAAGGAGAAGACTAAAAAGCCCGTTGAAAGCGGAGAGATTTGCGCCGTTATGGGTATCGAGGGTTTCGATATCGGCGATACCATTTGCGATGCCGAAAATCCCGAGCCGCTGCCTCGCATAGCCATCGACGAGCCTACCATGAGTATGCTTTTTACCATCAACAACTCGCCCTTTTTCGGTAAGGAAGGTAAGTTTGTTACTTCACGAAATTTGCGCGAAAGACTTTTTAAGGAAACAGAAAAGAATGTGGCTTTGCTTGTTGAGGAGACCTCGGTGGCCGATTCGTTCATAGTTTACGGTCGAGGCATACTGCATCTCTCCATCCTTGTGGAGACCATGCGTCGCGAGGGTTATGAGTTTCAACTTGGTCAGCCTCAGGTGATTGTAAAGGTAATTGACGGAGTAAAGAGCGAGCCTGTGGAGGCTTTGACAATACAGGTGCCGGAGGCTTTTTCGGGTAAAATGATAGAGGTGGTAACCCAACGTAAGGGCGAGATAGTGAATATTGAGGTGAAGGGCGACCGCTCGCATCTCGAGTTTATCATTCCCTCGCGCGGCATTATCGGTTTACGAAACCAACTGTTGACGCTTTCCGAAGGTGAGGCCGTCATCTCACACCGTTTCTTGCGCTATGAGCCGTGGAAAGGCGAGTTGGGCATCAGACGCAACGGTGCTCTCATTGCCTTGGAAACGGGCACGGCGATAGCTTACTCTCTCGACAAACTGCAAGACAGAGGCAAGTTTTTTATCGAGCCCGGCGACGAGGTTTACACAGGACAGGTCATTGGCGAGCATATCAGGCAAAACGACCTGACCGTCAATGTTATAAAGACAAAAAAACTGACAAATATGCGAGCTGCCGGCAGCGACGATAAGATGAATATTGCTCCCGCCGTGAAGTTTTCACTCGAGGAGTTTATGGAATATATCCGCACCGACGAGTATCTCGAAGTGACACCCGGTAATCTGCGTTTGCGTAAAATAATTCTCAATGAAACAGAGCGTAAGCGCATAAGAAATGCCGGCACTCAGGCATAAAAAAACCTCCCTTAACACTAAGGGAGGAAAAAAATGAAATTACCGATTAATAGGTTGGAATGCGGAAACCACACCGCATAAATCGGAATAGGCATATATCTTGTAGTATTCTTACATTCCAAACGCAAATATAAGCACAAAATCGTCTTTGTCAATACTTTTTTTGAAATTTTCAAAAAAATAACGATAGATTCAGCGTTTGTTAAAAAAAACTTTTGCGTGTAACTTTCTCAGTTTTAATAGCTTTTAGCTGCAACGAAGGGGAATGTTTTGTGTTATACGACCTCTTCTTTTTGCCGCTTAGAGGCTTTGTTCCGGTTTTCTTTGTAAAACTCTGTAAAAGCAGGAAACTTATTTTGATAAGCTCTATCGCAAAAAGGCTTCGCCGATTCTAAAATAAACACCCCAATCGCCTTTTCCGACGGCAAAATCAATCCCGATGTTGATATCGCGCGAGGGGATGGCTTTATAGCGTATTCCTGCGCCAATGGCGGGCAGAAGTCCGCTGAAGTTTTCTCCTTTCCAATTGTCGCTTGCAATGGCAATGCCTCCGAAAGCCACCATGCCCCATTTTTTATAAAAATTCCAACGATACTCCGACTGTATGTTAAATACCTGATTAGCACGATATTTGCCGTTTGTGTAGCCGCGTATGTCATCGCGTCCCACAACATTTTTTCCGTTGAAAGGTATCGTATCGCCAAATGAAATATTGGCATATAAACGGGCCATAACAGTAGCCTGTTTACTTAAAGGAAAGTATTGATTATAAGCGAAGTTGATGTTGTGATATGTATCCGATGAACCCAAAGATTTCAAAAAAGAAAAGCTCGAAAACTTGGCATTCATTCCCTTGTGCGGGTTGAAAACATTATCGCGAAGGTCGAAATTACTTGCCAAACCGAATCCGAACAGCCGTAGTCTTTCATCGGGGATGTATTGGGAATCGAAATCGGTATGCACCGAAGAAAAAACGAGTTGCGGGCCGACAAATAAATGTTTGCCTATCCTGCCTGTGACCTCGCCGTAGATAAAGGCCATTTGTGTTTTGTATGAAATGAATACTCCCTCGCCGGGGATTCCCGGTATGCCTTCGGGGAATTCAAAATATGTTTGAAATATGATGTTGCCGTAACCTATTGCCGTCATGGTGCGCCAATGGTCTTGACGAAAATAGAGCTTGTTCGACATGCCAACGAAATAGGTTTTGTTGGTGAACACGCTCCCGAAAAGCGTTACGGAAGAGGCGGGAGAAACGGTGTCTCTTTTGTTTAAATCGAAATAAGCGCCCGTCATGGCACCAAATTGAGCTCCGAATGAGTTGTTGTACATTATTATTGGGATAAAGGCAAAGTTCACTTGTTTTTCCTTTTTTACCGGTTTGCTTTCTCCCTTGTGCTGTGCAAAAACTACCGATGGAAAAAGAAGAAGCAACAAAATTATGTACTTATAAATTTTCATTGTTTATCATTATGAAATTATTATGTTTCTTAAATTTTAACAGCCAAAATAAAAACCTCTTTTCGGGGTCTTATAAAATGAAAAATTTTCTTAAGAATTAAAAATCCCTTTTCTCCGATTTTTAATTTGTCAGCCCAAATTGAAGCAAATCTATCATATCCAAACTCACGAATCTTACCCGTAATGACTTTATATCCATTGAGTTCTACTAATTTTCCTAAAGTTTGTACATTCCATGAGTATAAATGTTGATTAGGTTCGTTCGGATTATATTTACGGTAAACTTTTTCCTTTTCATAAGGTACAAACAAAAGCAATTTACCTTCTTTCCTTAATAATCTGTGAATGTCGGCAAGAACAATAGGTGGATTGCTAACATGCTCGATAACATGGTGACAAATAACAACATCGAAGCTGCTTTCTTTTAATTCATTAATATTTGACACAAAATGAATTCCGTGTTCTTCCAAAATATTTGATAAATTTAATGCAATATCATAACCTATTTTAGTAGAATTTTTAAGAGACATTATATTCCATCCCATGCCGACACCATATTCCAAAACATTATCATTTTCTTTAATGTAAATTGATATTTTTCGCTTTCTATGGTTTGCTATCCACTTATTTGCCGGTTCTGGCACAGAATGTACCTTTTTATGATAATCTTCACCGTTTTTTCCTGTGTATTGATTAGAAACCGTTTTGTTCATATAGTGTTTTTAAAAGCATTGTTTTTCAATATACGTGAGATTTAAAACATTGCTTGTATTTATCATATACAATTCATAAAAAAATACCCTGAGCAAAAATATACAATTTATGAAAAAGTTTTGAAAAAGTAGAAGAAATATATTTTTAGTGGCAGTTTATAAAAACCATAAGGCTAAGCTCACAAAACACTGTATATCAAAAAAATAACATTTTTATATGTTAGATTTTAGCATGAGCATAACGAAGTTATTGACGTTTTCTTATTAGCACTAAATAATCACAACTCAATGAATTTGCATTTATAATGACAAATGTTACAATTTTTTTTGATTTTGCAAATAAACAAGCGCTCAATTTATTACTTTTGCGCCGACTGAAATATGTGTATAAATTCAAACTTTAAAATATCGTATGTCAAATAATATTTTAATAAAGAAAGGTCTTGATATTAAACTTAAAGGGCGGGCTGACAAGGCTTTGGCCGAAGTTGATATCGACCAATATGCGCTGAAACCTACAGATTTTCCGGGTGTTTTCCCTAAGCTTCTGGTTAAGGCGGGTGATAAAGTGAAGGCCGGCACGCCGGTTTTTTTCGATAAATACCGTGAAAATATCAAATTTCCTTCGCCTGTTTCGGGTACCGTCACCGAGGTGATTCGCGGTGCCAAAAGAAAAATGCTGGAAATAAGAATCGAAAGCGACGGCGCCGGTGAATACGAGGATTTCGGTAAGGCAGCCGTTTCAGCTTTGTCACGCGAACAAATAGTGGAAAAATTGCTTGAATCAGGCCTGTGGACTTTTATAAAACAACGTCCCTACGGCGTGATTGCCAATCCTGACGATAAACCCAAAAACATCTTTATCTCGGCTTTCGACACAGCCCCTCTCGGCGCCGATTGGGACTTTATTGTAGAAGGCTATGGTGATGATTTTCAGGAAGGTATAGACGCGCTTGCCAAACTTACCGATGGCAAAGTTCATTTAAGTGTTCACGCCGATAAAACCAAATCTCCCGTATTTCTTGATGCCTCCAATGTGGTCTTACACAAATTTTCGGGGCCTCATCCGACGGGACTTGTGGGAATACAAATAGCTCATATCGACCCTATCAACAAAGGCGATATTGTTTGGACCCTCGACCCCCAAGCGGTGATTTTTATAGGACGCCTTTTTAATAAAGGTGTTTACGACAGCAGCCGCGTTGTGGCACTTGCAGGCTCCGAAGTGAAGTCGCCCAAATATTATAAGGTGCGCAACGGCATTTCCATTGCCAATTTGGTAAAAGACAATGTTGGCGATGGAGAACTGCGATATATCAGTGGTAATGTGCTGACGGGTAGTAAGATAGAGCGCGCGGGTTATCTATCCCACTACGATTTTATGATTTCGGTTATTCCCGAAGGAAACTACCAACTGCCCTTCGGCTGGTTGATACCGCGTCCTTGGAAACATAGTTTCTACCGCACCGCTTTCTCGTGGCTCACGCCAAATAAGGAATACCGCTTGGATACCAACCTCAACGGCGGCGAGCGAGCCTTCGTTGTTACGGGTGCCATGGAGAAAGTGCTGCCCATGGATATTTACGTCATTCCTTTGATGAAAGCCATTATCGCCGAGGATATCGACAAGATGGAAAATTTGGGAATATACGAGCTGCTTGAAGAGGATATAGCCCTTTGCGAATACATAAGCACTTCCAAAATTAACATGCAGGACCTCTTGCGTAAGGGTTTGGATTTGATTCGTAAAGAACTGAGTTAAAGAAAAATACAGTAAATTTATTGAATAAATAATAGATGAAAGCAATAAGAAAAATTTTTGATTCGATAAAACCTCACGTGGAGGAAGGCGGGAAATTTCATGCCTTCCATTCTTTGTATGATGCTGCCGAGACTTTCTTTTTCGTAAAAGAGCATGTTACGGAGTCGGGCAGTCACATTCGCGACGGGGTTGACATGAAACGTACCATGTTTGTGGTGGTTATTGCTACAATACCCGCGCTGCTTTTCGGCATGTGGAACATTGGCAATATGCACTTTCGCTCGATAGGGCAGGAGGTAGCGCTGATGCAGGCTTTTTGGTACGGCTTTTTGAAGATGCTGCCTTTGATTATCGTTTCCTATGTTGTGGGTTTGGGTATTGAAGTGGCATTTGCACAGTGGCGTGGCCACGAAGTTAACGAGGGCTTTTTCGTCAGCGGTATGTTGATACCCTTGATAGTGCCCGTTACAACTCCTTTGTGGATTGTGGCTGTGGCTGTGGCCTTTGCCGTTGTCTTCGGCAAGGAAGTGTTCGGTGGCACGGGTATGAACATTATGAACCCCGCTTTGCTAACCAGAGCCTTTATTTTCTTCGCTTATCCTTCGCTGATTTCCGGCGATAAAGTATGGATAATGGATAAAGCCGATGCCTTCTCGGGAGCTACGCCTTTGGCAGAGCTTACCGCAGGTCACGGCCCCGGCATTTCGGTGATGCAGATGCTTGTGGGCGACTATGCCGGCTCCATCGGCGAGACTTCTTTTATAGCCATTATGATTGGAGCATTTATTCTGCTTTACACAGGTGTGGCAAGCTGGAAAATTATGCTATCGTTCTTTGCCGGAGGCTTTGCTATGGGATTGTTGCTCAACGGTTTGTCTTCGAGCTTTCCCGATAATACCTACTTGCAACTTCCGGCATGGGAGCACTTGCTTATCGGAGGTTTTGCCTTTGGCGGAGTGTTTATGATAACCGACCCGGTGACAGCGGCGCAAACCGAAAAAGGGAAATGGATTTACGGCTTCCTCGGCGGCTTTATCGCCATTTTGGTAAGGGTGCTCAATCCGGCCTATCCCGAGGGAGTGATGTTATCAATATTGTTGTTGAATGTCTTCTCTCCCTTGATTGATTTTTACGTGATTGAAGCAAATATCAAAAAACGTCTGAAACGTTTGAAAGTTTCTGCATAATGAACTGAATGATAAACTGATAAAAGAATAAAACAAAATCAAATGAACAAAGAAAGCAATGCATATATTTTCGGCTACTCTTCACTGCTTGTGGTGTTGGTTGCTGTTGTGCTCACTATGGCAAACCTGATTTTAAAGCCCTATCAGGAGCGCAACATACGCATAGAAAAAATGTCGGATATTCTATCGTCGGTGGGCATTGAGTCTGATGCCGAAACCGCAGAAAAGCTTTTCGACCAATATGTTACCGACGAGATTGTCATCAATTCCAAAGGTGAGGTATTGGGAGAATTTAAAAACGGAAAGCAGATTCAAGGAAACGAAAGGGCCTTTGATATCAATTTGAAAGTCGAGTTGAAAAAACAGAAAAAAAACGGTGACGGCCATTTTCCGCTTTTTGTGGCTGAAAAAGACGGTAAGAAAATATATATCGTTCCCCTTTACGGAAAAGGCCTTTGGGGTCCCATTTGGGGCAATATTGCTTTTAAAGACGATATGAATACCGTGGTTGGTGCCAATTTTGGTCACGAAACGGAAACACCGGGTCTCGGTGCCGAGATTGCTCAGAAAAAAGAGCCGGGCAAGAAAGTTTTCTCCGACCAATTTACCGGAAAAACAATTTTCGACGAACAAGGGAATTTTGTTTCCGTAAAATGTGTGAAAGGCGGTGTTAAAAACCAAAGCGAAGTGAAGCCCCAACACGGCGTTGATGCCATTTCGGGAGGTACGCTCACCAGCAACGGCGTTACCGCAATGCTACACGACTGCCTGATAAATTATGTTGAATATATCAAGAAAAACAAATAGTTATGAGTAGTGAAAAGAAAGAAAGGGAGCCAATGTTCTCAGCGAAAAATCTAAAGCTGCTGACAACTCCTTTAAATAAGGAAAACCCTATTACCAAACAGGTTCTCGGCATATGTTCGGCACTGGCCGTAACGGTGAAAATTGAGCCTGCCATAGTGATGGCAATCTCGGTGATGGCCGTGCTTGCCGTTGGCAACTTTGTGATTGCGGCATTGAGAAATACCATCCCCAACAGGATACGTATCATCGTGCAGCTTGTAATCATTGCGGCACTGGTAATCCTTGTGGATCAGGTGCTTAGGGCATTCAGCTATGATGTTTCCAAGCAGCTTTCGGTATTTGTGGGCTTGATTATCACCAACTGTATCATCATGGGGCGTTTCGAAGCCTTCGCCATGGGCAACAAACCATGGCCTGCCTTTCTCGACGGAATAGGAAATGCCGCAGGCTACGGCTGGATTCTCGTGGTGGTAGCTTTCTTCAGAGAGCTGCTCGGTTCGGGAACCGTTTTCGGTGCGAGGATTATCCCCGAAAGCTTCTATCAGGCGGGTTATCACAACAACGGCTTGATGATACTACCTCCTATGGCACTTATCGCCGTGGCGGTTATTATTTGGGTTCAGAGAGCTCGTAATAAAGATATGATTGAAGATTAGTAACAAATTTAATATCAAAGAGATATGGATTACATAAATATATTTGTCAAGTCGATTTTTATCAACAATATGGTTTTTGCCTACTTCCTGGGGATGTGTTCCTTTTTGGCAGTGTCGAAAACCGTAAAAACCTCAGTGGGACTTGGAGCAGCCGTTATTTTTGTCCTTGGTATCACGGTGCCGGTGGACTATCTGATGAACACCTATATTCTAGCCCCCGGCGCTTTGAAATGGCTCGGACCCGAATATGCCGATGTGGATTTGAGCTTCCTGAGTTTTATCATGTTCATTGCAGTGATTGCCTCTATGGTTCAGCTTGTGGAAATGGTGGTTGAGAAATTCTCTCCTTCACTCTATGCTTCCTTGGGTATTTTTCTGCCCCTGATAGCCGTTAACTGTGCCATTCTCGGCGGCTCACTTTTTATGCAACAGCGTGAGTTTCAGAATATAGGAGAGGCCACCGTTTTCGGAATAGGCTCGGGTGTGGGTTGGTTTTTGGCCATTGTAGC
Source organism: uncultured Prolixibacteraceae bacterium (assembly GCA_964585875.1). Taxonomy (GTDB): domain Bacteria; phylum Bacteroidota; class Bacteroidia; order Bacteroidales; family UBA1556; genus UBA6267. Next base: position 28,901 of record CAZPGC010000018.1, read on the forward strand.
CATAGCCGCCATTCGCGAGAAAATAACCTATTCCAATGTTCCGGCACCGCTGAAAGGCCTCGGCATTACCTTTATCATCACCGGTTTGATGGGTATTGCTTTTATGACTTTTATGGGAATAAAATTGTAGAAAAATTAAGAAACAAAAGATATGATTTTAGTTGAAATTGCCACACAAACAGTAGTTTTAATAAGCGTAATAACCTTTCTTGTTACCATCCTTGTGCTGGTGAGTATTTTGCTTTATGCCAAGAAAAAACTTACGCCGCAAGGTGATGTGAAGATTACCATCAACGACGAAAAGGAGATTGTTACCTCGCCGGGCTCCTCTTTGCTCTCCACCCTTTCGGCCGAGAAGATTTTCCTTCCTTCCGCGTGCGGCGGCGGCGGCACCTGCGGTATGTGTAAATGTCAGGTGTTTGAAGGTGCCGGCGATATTCTCCCCACCGAGAAAGGATTTTTTACCCGTAAGGAAGCCAACGACCATTGGCGCCTCGGTTGTCAGGTGAAGGTGCGCAACGATATGAAAATAGGCATTCCGGCCGAGATTTTCGGTATTAAAAAATGGGAATGCGAAGTTGTTTCCAACAGAAATGTGGCTACTTTTATCAAAGAATTTGTCGTTAAACTTCCGGAAGGCGAGCATCTTAACTTCCGTTCGGGCGGTTATATTCAAATTGATGTGCCCAAATGCGAAGTGGATTACAAGGACATTGAAGTTGACGAAGAATACCGTGCCGATTGGGATAAATACAAAATGTGGGATTTGAAGATGAAAAATCCCGAGCCCGTTTTCAGAGCTTATTCTATGGCCAATCATCCGGCCGAAGGCGATATTGTGATGTTGAACGTGCGTATTGCCACCCCGCCGTGGGATCCCAAAACCAAAGGTTTTAAAAAGGTAAATCCCGGCATTTGCTCATCGTATATCTTCAGCCTCAAACCCGGTGATAAGGTGATGGTATCGGGACCTTACGGCGAATTTTTCATCAAAGATACCGACCGCGAAATGATGTTTATCGGCGGCGGTGCAGGTATGGCTCCCATGCGTTCGCATATCTTCGATTTGTTTAAAACAAAACATACCAAACGTAAGGCAACTTTCTGGTATGGTGGGCGTTCGTTGCGCGAACTTTTCTATGTTGAGCAGTTTAGGGAGATAGAAAAAGAAAATCCGAACTTCGAATTTCATATCGGACTTTCGGAACCTCTGCCTGAAGATAATTGGACAGGATACACAGGCTTTATCCATCAGATAATTTATGATAATTACCTGTCGAAACACGAAGAGCCCGAGGAAATAGAATATTACCTCTGCGGTCCGCCCATGATGAATCAGGCTGTTTTGAAAATGCTTGACGACCTCGGCGTGCCACCCGAAAATATTGCCTTCGACGATTTTGGAGGATAA
>CAZPGC010000019.1:0-21356 GCA_964585875.1 uncultured Prolixibacteraceae bacterium
TTCCACATATGCCATTTGAAGGTAAAGATCCGTAAGACAGTAGTATTTATATGGTGATACATCCGGCTCATCATCAAATTTGTCTGCCAAATCTTCCGTTTTTTCAATGAAAGCCTCATATTTATCAGCCGACTCGTTAATTATTATCGACAAAAAATCGGAATAGTTCTTAATATAGTCGGGGATAAGGTTGCCGGGGTGTTTGTGTCTTTCGTTTTGCAACAAGGCGGCAGCGTCAACAAAATCCAATTTCATATTTTCGGCATAAGCTTTTCGGCATGCCTCGTTGAAAACAACAGAGGCTTCGGCAAAGGCAAAATGCAGCAAAAACGTTATGAGCAAAAGCTTTTTCATGGTTTGCAAAACTATTAAAAACCTCATATCTCCTTCAAACAAAATAAAACGTAAATTTGCTCCCGCTTTAAACACAAAACAATAAAATTATGAAACTCGGAAAGATAATTGCGACATTGCTGATTTTAAATTTCGTTTTCCCCAATTTGTCGAAAGCCGACGAAGGCATGTGGTTGCCGCTTTTGATTAAGCGCCTTAATTACGCCGATATGCAGAAAGAAGGGCTTAAACTCACTGCCGACGAGATTTATTCGGTAAATCACGGCAGCTTGAAAGACGCCATAATACAGCTCGGCAACGGCTGCACCGGCGAGATTGTTTCTCCCAACGGGCTGATTTTCACCAATCACCATTGCGGCTACGGCAGCATACAGTCGCACTCTACCGTGGAGCACGACTACCTTACCGACGGCTTTTGGGCGCAAACATTTCAGGATGAGCTGCCCAACCCGGGTTTCTTTGTGAAGTTTTTGATACGAATCGATGATGTTACTTCAAAAGTGCTCAAAGGCATTAACCCGCAAATGACTGAGCAACAGCGCGATAAGCTGATAGCCGAAAACATCGAATTAGAGAAACAGGAGGCCGTGGAAGGCACCACCTATGAAGCTGTTATAAAACCCTTTTTCGGGGGCAACGAATATTACCTTTTCCTTATGCAAACGTACAAAGACGTTCGCTTGGTGGGAGCTCCGCCCTCGGCAATAGGTAAATTCGGCGGCGATACCGACAACTGGATGTGGCCGCGCCACACCGGCGATTTCTCCATTTTCAGGGTTTACACGGCGCCCGACGGAAGCCCCGCCGACTATTCGCCCGATAACATTCCTATGAAGTCGAAATATTACTTGCCCGTTTCTCTAAACGGCGTCAAAAAAGACGACTTCTCCATGATTCTCGGATATCCGGGACGCACCGAGCGCTATCTGTCGTCATACGGCGTAAATTACAATCTGACAAATATTTACCCCGTGAGAATAAAAATACGCCGCAAGAAACTCGACATCATGGAAGCCCATATGAACAAAAGTGAGCAGGTACGTATTCAATACTCGTCGAAATATGCAAGAGTGTCGAACTATTGGAAAAATTTTATAGGTATGAGTCGCGGATTGAAACGTCTGCACGTGGCCGAAAAGAAAAAGGCTATTGAAAAAAGAATGACAAAATGGATTGATGCTTACCCCTCACGCAAGGAAAATTACGGTACTATGCTTTCCGATATTCAAAAGGCTTACGAAGAAATGTCGAAGTATTCAACCGAGAGATACTACTACTACGAGGCTGTTTATTACGGCATCGAATCCTTGGGTTTGGCCGCAAAAACAGAGGCTCTTTATGCTGAGCTGTCAAAGGAGAATCCCGATAAAAAAGCCGTCGATAAGATTGTAACGCGATTAAGAAAGTATTCGGACAAATTTTTTAAAGATTACGACTATTTCACCGATAAAGAGCTGTTTGCCAAACTATTGGCTATGTATAAGCAAGACGTTCCTTTCGATCAGCAGCCTCCTCTTTTTGTAGAATACGGCAAAAAATTCGGTGATGATTTCCAAAAGATGGCCGACAAACTTTATCCCAAATCCGTTTTTACTTCCAAGGAAAGATACAATGCCTTTTTGGATAATCCGCAGCTTAAAAGCATAGGGAAAGACCGCCTTTTTCATTTGGCCGTCGATTTTGTGTCAACACACGGAAAGGTCAACAAAAAAATGAATGCCGCGCGTGAAAAGCTGAAGCGCGGTCACAGGCTTTACATAGATGTGCTGCGAAAGATGGACAGCAACAAGAAATTTTACCCCGATGCCAACTTCACCATGAGGCTTACCTACGGTCAGGTTGAAGATTATTACCCTGCCGACGGAGTGCATTACAGATATTACACGACCTTGAAAGGCATTATGGAGAAAGAAGACCCGGGCAATCCGGAATTTACCGTACCGAAAAAACTTAAAGAAATATACGAAAGCAAAGATTACGGCCTTTACGGAGAGGGCGATGTGATGAAAGTATGTTTTCTCACCAACAACGACATTACCGGCGGCAACTCGGGCAGCCCGGTCATCAACGGGAAAGGCGAGCTGATAGGCCTCGCGTTCGATGGCAATTGGGAGGCTATGAGCGGCGACATTGTCTTCGAGCCCGAACTGCAAAGGACCATCTGCGTTGACATACGCTACGTGCTGCTCATCATCGACAAATTTGCGGGCGCTACCAATCTGATTGACGAACTTAAGTTGGTTGGCAGTAGAATTGAATAGCACGTGTCTTTTTGTTCTAAAAAGCTGATTTTCAAAAAAATACTTTCTGCGGAGTTATTGTTTCGGAGTTTTTTTGAAAACGAGATCGAGCATAACAATAAGGACTGATGTCAAAATCGTGCTCAACAAAGTACGCAAAAGTACGCTGCCGGTTTCGCTGAAACGAAAGGCTTCCAATGAAAAGAGAATAAGGTTTTGGATAAAAACCAAGATAAGGGTGTAAAGCAAAAAGGGCGCTATTCCCATATCGTTTATGCCGGGCAGAAAGACGCTCGACTTGTCGGGTTTGGGAAATAAATTTTGCACCACCGCAGGACGGACAAAGGCTGTAAATGTTGATGCCGCGGCGTGCACTCCGAGACTTCCGGTAAACAAATCTATAGCCAAACCTATTGCAAATGAAGATATCAGCACAAGCCATTGCGGTGTCTCAAAGGGTAAGAGCAAAATAAACATCAGATAAATGTAGGGGTCGAGATAGCCGCCGAGGTTTATTTTGTCGAAAACAAACACTTGCGCCAATACCAAAATGATAAAGCGTCCCGTTATTTTTGCGATATTCAAAAGCGTTTGACTATTCATAACTTCCTTTCTCTCTGATGCTTTGCTCTTCGTCTTTCAACAAATTAAACACCACATAAACATATTCCACCTTATTATAATTGACGCTGAATTTCACGGTGATATCGTAAAAACCGACACCCTGCTCTTTTTTTATATCTTTAACGGTGCCAACCATTATACCTTCGGGAAAAATGGAAGAAAAACCGCTGGTAATCACCGTGTCGCCTTCCTTCACATCCACGTGCGAGGGTATGTTGTTCAGAGTGCCGAATCGATAATTTTTGCCGTCCCAAGTGAGCGTTCCGGTGTATCCCGTCTTTTTCAGTTTCACATCTACGGCCGATTTTGAATGTAGAACCGAAATGACCGAGCTGAAATTATTCGATACCGAATTTACTATTCCCACGAGCCCTTCGGGGCTTATGACACCCATACCTTCGTAAATGCCTTGATTTTTTCCCTTACTGAGTATCAGGTAGTTGTTGCGTTTTTGAAAGCTGTTGCCAATCACTTTGGCTTCCATAAATCGGTATCGTTGTTTGTAAATGCTGTCGTTTACTTCAAAGGAAAGGGTGTCGTGTTTCAAATACGAAGATGACAGAATGTTGTGCAAACGGGCATTTTCCTCGGCAAGTTGTTTGTTGATATTTCTAAGATAAAAATAGGAGTTAATGTTGTCGTAAAGCGAGAGGATATTTCCCGTAATTCCGTTTGAGGCCGAAATAAATTTGCTGCGTTGATAGGAGTTGTTGGACACGATGAGCCCGCCGGCTGTTATTTCAAGCAGCAGAAACAAAAGAAAATTGCGATATTTCCATAAAAACAGAAAAAGGTTCCTCATAAAAAACTCCTCTTGTCATTATTTGATGAGGAAGGTAAATTTCTCGAAATTTTTGAGGGCTATACCCGTGCCTCGAGCCACGGCCCTCAGCGGGTCTTCGGCTATGGCCACCGGCAATTTGGTGCGTGCGTGAATACGTTTGTCGAGGCCGCGCAGCAAAGAGCCGCCGCCTGCCAGATAGATGCCCGTGCGGAAAATGTCGGCCGAAAGTTCGGGAGGCGTATTTTCCAAGGCGCTGAGCACGGCGGTTTCTATTTTCGATATGGTTTTGTCGAGGGCATAGGCTATCTCGGCATAGTTTACCATAATTTCTTTCGGAATGCCGGTGAGCATGTCGCGACCGTGAACAGCGTAGTCGTCGGGCGGGTTTTCGAGGTCGGTGATGGCCGCGCCGACTTTTATTTTTATTTGTTCGGCGGTGCGCTCACCTATGTTTATGTTGTGTGTTTTACGCATGTAATCGATGATGTCGCTGTTGAAATCGTTTCCGGCAATGCGAATGGACTTGTTGTTAACGATGCCTCCGAGGGCTATAACGGCAATCTCGGAGGTGCCTCCTCCGATGTCAACTATCATATTGCCAACGGGTTCCATCACGTCGATGCCAATACCTATGGCGGCGGCCATGGGTTCGTGAATCATCCTAACCTCTTTGGCTCCGGCTTGCTCCGCCGAATCGCGCACGGCGCGCTCTTCCACTTCGGTGATGCCCGAAGGGATACAAACCACCATTTTAAGCACCGGAGGAAATAGGCTTTTCTTGGGACCTATCATCTTAATCATCTCGCGAATCATATATTCGGCAGCCTGAAAATCGGCTATCACGCCGTCGCGCAAAGGCTTGATTGTTTGTATGTTATCGTGGGTTTTGCCGTGCATCATCAGCGCTTTTTTCCCCACCGCTATTATTTTCTCGGTTTTGCGGTCTATGGCAACTATAGAAGGCTCGTCAACCACCACCTTGTCGTTGTAGATAATGATTGTATTGGCTGTGCCGAGGTCAATTGCTATCTCTTTTGTTAAGAATGAAAATAATCCCATATTTATCTGTTGTTAAATAAGTTACAAAATTAATGTTTAAAATGACGAACTCCGGTGAAACACATTGCCATTCCGTTTTCGTCGCAAAAGTCGATGGACTCTTGGTCGCGTTTGGAGCCCCCCGGTTGCACCACCGCGTTTATGCCTACACTGTGTGCCAAAGCTACGTTGTCGCTGAAAGGGAAAAAAGCATCGGAAGCCAAAACCGCTCCTTTCACATCTTTGTTGAAAGCCTTGGCTTTGCCGAGGGCTTGCTTGAAAGCGTCAACACGTGAAGTCTCGCCCAAACCACCGGCAATCAGTTGTTTGTTTTTTACTATAATCATAGCGTTCGATTTGGTATGCTTCACCACTTTGTTGGCAAAAACAAGGTCTTCGTATTCCTCGTCGGTGGGATGCACCTTTGTGACGGGCTTCATATCGTCGCGCGTTTCGGTTTTGCTGTCGGTGTCTTGCATCAAATAGCCGTTCATGGCCGAGCGAATGATTTTTTCGGGGAAGCGTGTGTGTCTGAGTTTCAAAATGATACGTGTTTTCTTGCGTTTCAAAAGCTCCAGGGCTTCATAGCTGTAGTCGGGAGCTATCACCACCTCGTAAAACAGCTTGTCGATTTCTTGTGCCGTCTCGTAACCAATGGTGGCGTTGGTGACAATTATACCTCCGAAGGCCGAAACGGGGTCGCCTTCGAGTGCTTTCTCCCAAGCTTCCCGCAATATTGGGCGGCTGGCAATGCCGCATGCGTTGTTGTGCTTTAGAATGGCGAGTGTTGTTTCCTGAAAATCGGCAATAAGCCTCACGGCAGCGTCAATATCCAAAAGGTTGTTGTATGAAATCTCTTTGCCACTGAGTTTTTGAACCATGTCTTCGAGGTGGCCGTAAAAAACACCCTTTTGGTGCGGGTTTTCGCCGTAGCGCAGCTCGCGGGCTTCCACCTCGCTGATGCTGAGAGCCTGCAATTCGTCGCCCTGTCTGAAATAACGGAAAATGGCGGTGTCGTAGTGAGAGCTTACCTTGAAGGCTCCCATGGCGAAACGTTTTCGCTGCTCCAAAGAGGTCTTGGCGCCGTTTTCTTTAAGAATGCTCAAAAATTCGTTGTAATATTCCTTGGAAGGTATGACCGTTACGTCGCGATAGTTTTTTGCCGCCGCCCTGATAAGCGAAATGCCGCCGATGTCTATTTTCTCGATTATCTCGGCTTCGTTGTCGGTTTGGGCTACCGTTTCTTCAAAAGGGTAAAGGTCAACAATCACAAGGTCGAAAACGGGAATATCGTATTCTTCCAACTGTTTCATGTCTTCTTCTTTGTCGCCACGTGCCAAAATACCACCGAAAACCTTGGGGTGTAAGGTCTTAACCCTGCCTCCGAGTATGCTCGGGTAACCCGTTACATCCTCTACTTTCACCGCATCGATGCCGATGTTGAAAAGGTATTTCCACGTGCCTCCCGTGGAGTAGATTTCCACGCCCGAAGCATCCAACAATTTCAATATTTCTTTCAGACCTTCTTTGTGGTAAACCGAAATCAGAGCCTTTTTAATATTTTTCATTTGCCAACGACTTATGATGTTTTGTCAAGTGTTTAAAAAATTGAATTTCAGCGGAATACATCCCCTTTTCGTTCATCAGTATTAACTTGCAATTTTAATAAAAAAAAGCTTTACAAAATTTAAAAATCAGATTTTTATTCCGAAGAATGTTTTTGAATTTTGTTGAGATTTCAAAAAGACGCAGGATGCTCAGCCGGAATTTTTTTTCGTAAAGAAAACAAAATTCGAGGCTTTATTTTAAGATAATTCTAAAGGTGGTGCCTTCTTCCGGCGATGATGACTTGACGAATATTTTGCCTTTATGATATTGGTTTACAATGCGTTTTACCAGCGAAAGGCCAAGCCCCCAACCGCGGCTTTTTGTGGAATATCCGGGGTTGAAAACGGTTTTGAACTTGCTTTTGGGTATGCCTTTACCCGTGTCGCTCACATCTATGGTCACCGTTTTTCCGTTGGTGCTCGATTCTATTTTTATTTTGCCGCTGCCGTCCATGGCGTCGAGGGCGTTTTTCATCAAATTTTCGAAAACCCACAGCATCAAAAGCGAATTGACGCGGTGTTTTATCACGGCTTGCGAGGTCTCGAATTCGTAGCTGATTTTGTTCGACGAGCGCCTTTTCATATAAGCTATCGAGTTCTGAATCAGCTTGTTAATATCTTCTTCTTTCAACTCGGGTTTTGAGCCTATCTTCGAGAATCGCTCTGAAACCTGCTGCAACCTGACGATGTCTTTTTGCATTTCGGCAGCCTCCGTTTCCGTTTCCGGTTTCATTTTCAGTATTTCAATCCAACCCAACAGCGAGGAAATGGGGGTGCCCAATTGGTGCGCCGACTCCTTGGCCATGCCCGCCCAAACCTGATTTTGTTCGGCTTTGCGCGAAACGGAAAACATGATGTAGGAAACCAGCAAAAACAAAGCAATGACGATGAATAATACCACCGGGAAAAATTTCAGCTGCGTTAGCAACATCGACTCTTCGTAATAGATATAGCTTTTGCCGTAACCCGGCATGTCAACTTTTATGGGTTCGTTGGCAAAAGTCATGATTGACAGCGTGTTGGCAAGTGCGGTGCTGTCGGAAAATTTCGTCGAATCGATATTTCCGCCGTAGGCTATGACGTGGGTGCGGGTGCTGTCAACTATTATCACCGGCGTCGAAAGGTTGTTTTTCACCACCTCATCGAGAAAAGATTGAACCAAATCCTGTAATGTGTGCTTCAGCTGCACAAAGAGCTTGGAGTCTTGATAATAGACGTAGCTCATCAGGTTGCGGTAATAATTAACGGGAATGGAATCGTAGGAGGTAAATTTTTTCCTCAGGCGGGGTGTGAGCACTTTTACCGTATCCCAGAAAGGAGAGAGGTTTTTGCGGCCGGTTATTTTGCCCGTTTCGTCGGTTACAATGACGGGAATATTGTTGTTGCTCGAAATAATATCGGTGTAAAATTTTATATCCTCGTCGTTGGATGTTTCGCCGAAACGTTTTGTGGCCTCGGCCAAAATAAGCATGGAACGCCGCTCTTGTTTTTTCATCTCGTCGAAAAGGTTTTTGGTATAATTCACCAAATGGGCTTTACGGCTGATGGCGCTGGCCCAAATTTCCACTTTGGCTTTTTCTTCACGGGCTATCTTGCGCAGGAAAATATGTGTGCTCCAAACAGTTATAACAATAATCGCAAGGGCAAAAACAAAGAGGAAAATTTTCCATCCGCTTTTTCTCGAATAGATGTTCATGGTTTTAAATCCAACGGCGTTTTTTGAAATAGAGCAACAAGGCGATGGCTATCAAAACCATCAAGGCAATCATGATGAAGAAAGCCGTATGGTTCTCTTGCAGAGGCAGTTCCACATTCATGCCGTATAGGCCCGTGAGGAAGGTCAAAGGGAGCAAAATAGTGGAGAAAACCGTCAACACTTTCATGATTTCGTTGGTTTTGTTGGCCTGCAACGAATCGAAGGTTTGTGAAAAACCCTGTATCAACTCCTGATAATCTTCTATGGAGTCCCACATCTTTTGATAGGCATCGAGCACGTCGCCCCAGTAATCTTCCATGTTTTCGGTAAAGCCTTTCACCAAACCGCTTTCAAATTTCTGGAAGAGTCTCAACTGCGGTTTAAAGGTGGTATTCAGCAAGATAAGGTTTTTTCGCGTCACGGAAATGTCTTCGATAATCTTTTGGGGTTTGTGGGTAAACATCTCTTGGCTGATGTTTTCCAGCTTGTCTTCTATCATTCGCAAAATGCGGAAGCTGTCTTCCAAAAGCGAATCGAAAATGGTGTAAAGCAAGGCGTCGGAAGTGTTGTCGAGTTCGTCAACGTCAACTTCGGATTTTGAGCGTATTTCCTGAAAAAGCTTGCGTATTATCCAGTGCGATTTGCCTATGGTGATGATGTAATCTTTGCCCCAGAAAATCTTAACTTCCTTTGTTTTAATGAATTTCAGCTCCTTGTCGAAATACGGAAAATGCAAAATCAAAAAACGGTAATCGTCATAGATGTCCATTTTCGGACGCTGTACTTTGGTACGACAGTCCTCCAAATCCAAGGGGTGAAAGCCGAAGTTTTCCTTTAAAAACTCCAAGTTCTCATCCGTGGGATTGGGAATGTGTATCCATTTCAACTTATCGAGTTGCAGTACATCTATGTCTTTTTTGAAAACCATTGATTCCTTTGCGTTATTGACAATCTCCGTTATATGAGTTTAACCTTAAAAGGTTACAAATGTACATTAAATTTTTTCACGGAAAATTTCGGCTTCGGTTAATTCTTTTTTGAGTTTGTTTCTGTTGTGCGTGGCAATTAGAAAAACAAAAATGTTTATGGTTTTTAATTTTAATGACTTTACGGACAGACACTAATTCATAGGTTTCAATCCAATAATCCCAAATAATACAACAGATTTCGGGCAAGATTTTCTTTGGTCGAAAATATTTTTACAATTATTTAGGTATTTTAATGCTAAAATATTACTTTTGCGCTATGAATAAGCTAATCAACATTTCGGAGGCAACATCCATAGCCATACACAGCCTTGCCATTATTTCGCGCAAGAACAAAATGGTGAATGCTCAATACATTTCGGAAACGACCGGCTTTTCCAAGAACCACATTTCCAAGGTTTTACAAACGTTGGTAAAGCAAGGTTACATCGCTTCCACCCGGGGACCGCACGGAGGATTCGAGTTGCTGAAAGATGTGAGCAGCATTCCCCTTCTTGACATTTACGAACTTTTCGACGGCAAGGTAAATCCCAATTATTGCCACGACCACAAGGAAATGTGCCCCTTTAGTAACTGCCAAATGTCGGATATAATCGATGAACTCACCGCACTTTTCATCAAGCGTTTCGGCAATTTGAGAATAGGAGATTTAGAATTTAAAACCTGAAAATCAGACGAAAAGGAAATGCGCGCTTGCAGGTGCCGGTTAAAAAACTTGCAACTTTCAAATCCCGACTTCCCGCCCGTACGTCACAGCTTCAAACCATATTTTTGCCCAAATAACAATCATGGGCACGACCTTGATCAGATAAGGCACAAACACCTGTGAACGAAGGCTGTAGGGGAAAATATCGGTGGGCGAAAATGAGGTGAAAATCATAGCCGAAACAAACAAAATCAAGTCGAATTTGCTTCGTTTCTCCGTTCCGTAAAACCAAATGACAGTGCCGGCCATAGCTATCACAAAGGTGGGCGACTCGGCTTTGTGGTTGAAAATGACAACCCATATCAAAGTTGACGAGAGCATTAATATTCTGAATATGTGCGATTTGTATTCTTTAACCTTTAGCAAAGGTACAAGATAAAGAAATGCTCCGCCAAGCAAAACGAGATTTTTATTCGCTTTTAGGCCAAACCATTTTTGCAGCCAGCCCATCACCGAAAAACCCGGTGCGCCGCCGTGGTCTTTCACAAGCAGTTGCCCCCAGTTTTTGTATTGCAGCAACAGCTCTTTGAAATCCACAAAAATCAAGGGCACCACAAACAAAAGCGCAAACCAAAACAGTGTGTAGGCCGCTGCTTTCGGCTTTTGGGGATAGAAAAGAAAAAGCGCAAAAGCCACAAGTCCGAACAATTTGATGTAAACCGACAACACAAGCATTCCCGCCGCCCAAAACAGCTTTTGTCGCTCCATAAGCGCAAAAGAGAAAATCATAAGCGCCGCCATTAACGCATTCGATTGCTGACTCTGTACCGAGGTAAGCATCTCAAGGGCGAGCATCAAAAGCATAAGGGCTTTTTTTCTTTCATCGTTGATATTCAGCATTTTAACGGCAAGAAAGAGCAATAAAGCATTTGTTAAATTCCAAAGTCCGAGGCCTGCCCAATCGGGTAAAAGAGATAGCGGGGCGAAGAGCACCGCGAAAGTGGGGCTGTATTTATAAAGGTCCCAATACTCGTCGGGATAGGCTTTGTAGAGGTTTTCGTTTTCTTTCAGGTGGCTGAAAGAGCTTCTGAAAATTATGTAGTTGTTATGATGCGTGTAAACGGCGCCCGAGTCTTTATAAACTTTTTTGCCGTAAATGAAAGGCTGCGCCGTGGCCACAATGGCAAAGAAAATATATAGACCCAATAGAAAATTGAAATCGGTAAGACGGTCTGTTATTTTCAAAAGCCTGTCGCTAAGCATGTTGCCCCCTCGATTAAGCTCCCAAGCCGGCAAGCTGTTTTTCTATCACGGCTATTTTCTTCAGAGCATCTTCTTTTTTCTTGCGCTCCATTGCAACCACTTTTTCGGGGGCATTATTAACAAAGCGCTCGTTGGAAAGCTTTTTTTCCACTGCTTTTAAAAAGCCTTCGGCATATTGCAACTCTTGTTTCAGCTTTTCTATCTCAGCTTCCACATCCACGCTTTCGCTGAAGGGCACGAAAAACTCGGTAGAGCCGCAGATAAAACTCTGAGCTCCGGCCGTTTCCTCATCCACATATTCAATGCTCGAAAGATTGGCGAGCTTTATAACCACAGGGTCGAAAGTGGTCATAGGCTCATCGCTGTTGTTCTTTTTCACCTTAAGCTCCAACTTTTCTTTGTTGGGAATGTTTTTCTGTTTTCTGAGGTTTCTAACGGCGGTAATCACCTCAAAAGCAAAATCGAATTCTTTGAGCAGGGCCTCGTCGAAATCTCCCGCTTGCGGCATTTTGCTCACTATGATATCTTGGTCGCGTTGGCGCAAAAGATGCCATATTTCTTCGGTGATGAAAGGCATAAAGGGATGTAAAATCTGCATCAACTTGTCGAAAATGCCAAGTGTCGCCTCCAAAGTTTGCTTGTCAACGGTTTCGCCGTAAGGCGGCTTGACGGCCTCCAAATAGGTGGAACAGAAGTCGTTCCAAATCAATTTGTAAGTTGACATCAAGGCATCGGAGATGCGGTATTGCCTGAAGTTATTTTCAATGCCGTGCAACACCTCGTTGAACTTATTCTCCATCCATAAAATTGCTGCTTTTGCCGAATCGGGTTGTGTTTTGTCTTCGGCATTCCAGCCTTTTACCAACCTTAGAGCGTTCCATATTTTGTTTGAAAAATTACGTCCCTGCTCGCAAATGGCCACATCGAAAGGCAGGTCGTTACCGGCCGGCGAAGTGAGCAGCATACCCATCCTTACGCCGTCGGCACCGTAGTCGTTCATCAGCTCTATGGGGTCGGGCGAGTTACCCAAACTTTTGCTCATCTTACGTCCTAACTTATCGCGCACAATGCCTGTGAGATATACATTGTTAAAAGGTTTCTCACCACGGTATTCGTAGCCGGCGATTATCATGCGCGCTACCCAGAAAAACAAAATTTCGGGTGCCGTGATAAGGTCGTTGGTGGGATAATAATATTTGATATCAGGGTTGTCGGGATTTCTTATTCCGTCGAAAACCGAAATGGGCCACAGCCAACTCGAAAACCAAGTGTCGAGCACATCGCTTTCTTGTTGTAAGTCGTCCAACGTCAATGAGTTATCCCCTGTTTTTTCCTTTGCTAAAAGCAGAGCTTCTTCCTCGTTTTCGGCCACCACAAAATCGTCTATTCCTTCGCCGTAGAACCAGGCGGGAATGCGATGTCCCCACCACAGCTGCCGCGAAATGTTCCAGTCGCGTACATTTTCCATCCAGTGGCGGTAAGTGTTTTTGAATTTGGGCGGAATCAGCTTCACCACGTCGTCCATAACGGCCTTCAAGGCAGGGCGGCTTATTTCTTTCATCGACAGAAACCATTGATAACTCAACTTGGGCTCTATCACGGCGCCCGTTCGTTCGGAGGTGCCCACCTTGTTTTGATAATCTTCGGTTTTCACCAAGCTGCCGGCGGCCTCCAAATCTTTCACTATGGCCTTGCGGCATTCAAACCTGTCCATGCCCGCGTAGGCTAATCCGTGCTCGTTGAGGGTGGCGTCGTCGTTGAAGATATCTATGACTTCGAGGCCGTGTCTGTCGCCTATTTCTTTGTCGTTGGGGTCGTGTGCGGGCGTTATCTTCAGACAGCCGGTACCAAATTCGGGGTCAACGTATGAATCTTCGATTATGGGCACGGCGCGTCCTGCTATGGGCACAATGGCCTTTTTGCCTTTCAGGTGTTTAAAGCGCTCATCATCAGGGTTATAGCAAATAGCAGTATCGCCTAAAATAGTCTCGGGTCGCGTGGTTGCTATGGTCACATAGTCGTCTTCGCCTTCTATTTTATAACGTAAATAATAAAGTTTTCCGTTTTTTTCTTTATAAATAACCTCTTCGTCCGACACAGTGGTTTTGGCTTGCGGGTCCCAGTTTACCATACGATAACCGCGGTATATTTTCCCCTTGCGATACAGGTCCACAAAGACCTTGATAACCGACTCCGACATATCGTTGTCCATGGTGAATTTGGTCCTGCTCCAGTCGCAACTTGCTCCCAATTTTTTCAGCTGTTCGAGTATTATGCCGCCGTGTTTGTGAGTCCAATCCCAGGCGTGCTCAAGAAACTCCTCGCGCGTCAGTTGGTTTTTGTCGATGCCCTCGTCGCGTAACTTTGCCACCACTTTGGCCTCCGTGGCAATGGAAGCATGGTCGGTGCCGGGTACCCACAAAGCGTTTTTGCCTTGCATTCTCGCCCTGCGAATCAGCACATCCTGCAAGGTGTTGTTAAGCATATGCCCCATGTGCAATACCCCTGTTACGTTGGGTGGCGGTATGACAATGGTATATGGCTCGCGTTCATCGGGTTGCGACTCGAAATACTTTTTCTCAATCCAGTGACGGTACCACTTTTCTTCCACATTTGCCGGATTATATTTTGCTGCTATTTCCATCGAAAATTGTCTTTTGATTTCAAGGCTGCGAAAATAGTAAATTTCAAGACGGTGACGATGCTAAGCTCGGGAGATTTGTGTTTGGGCTCAACGAGGTGTCTCTTGCCGGTTGTTTGCTGTGGGATAAGGACAAGGGCAATTAAGGGACAAGTGCTTACTTCTCAATACAAATATTTCTCAATCATTTTCAGCAGTTTTTCCCTTTCAATGGGTTTGCTTATGTAATCGGTACAACCGGCCTCCAGCACTTTTTCTTTGTCGCCGAGTAGGGCATAGGCCGTTTGTGCTATTATCACCACATCTTTGTCGAATTGTCTTATGCGCCGTGTGGCTTCGTAGCCGTCCATTTCGGGCATTTTCATATCCATCAAAATGATATCTATTTCGTCCCTTTTTTCCTTGTAAATATTTACGGCTTCCACACCGTTGCGTGCCCTGATGATTTTGCCGGCATGATTTTTCAACAGTATCTCCATAAAAATAAAGCTGACGTCTTCGTCTTCGGCAACGAGAAAAACATGTTTTTTACCGGAACCTTTAGCTTTAGGTGCCGCAAGTTTCTCGGGTTTTTTTGTTTCGCTGCTTGTTTTGTAGGGTATTGTAAAAGTAAATTTCGACCCCTCTCCGAGACGCGACGAAACTTTTATTTCGCCGCCGAGATATTCAACGTAGGCTTTGGAAATGGCAAGGCCGAGTCCGGAGCCTTCGTAACCTCTGTTGCTGTCGAAATCGGCTTGTTCGAAACGATTAAAAACGGCCTCAATGCGTTCGGGCGGAATGCCTTTGCCGGTGTCTTTTACGAAAAATTCCAAGAAAGAATCTTTCCTCAACTTATAGCCGAAAGTTATCCTTCCTTTGTTGGTGAATTTTATGGCGTTTTTGATGAGATTGGTTAATATGCCGTGCAGTTTGTCTTCATCTGTTATCACTATGCTGTTGTTGTTGCCTATGGGGCATACTTTTATCAAATTAAGGTGTTTCTCTTCCGCTTCGGGTGTAAAAAACTCGTAAAGCTCATCTATCAAGTTGTTTACGTTGACAGCTTTCTTCACAATGTTAATTTGTCCCGCTTCTATTTTCGAGATGTCTATCAAGTCGTTGATGGTGTTGAGAAGCCGTTTGCTGCTTTTTTCAATTATTTTGGTAAATTCTTCCCTCTCGGAAGAAGAGATGTCGGTGTTTTTCAGAAGGTTGATAAAGCCGAGAATGCCGTTCATGGGGGTTCGTATCTCATGGCTCATATTCGATAGAAAAGCCGTTTTCAGCCTGTCGCTCTCTTCGGCTTTTTCTTTTGCTTTAATCAACTCATAATCAGTATGTTTCTTGTCGAAAGTATTGGCGATAATCAATCGGCAAAGGTTGATGCCGTATTTGACTTCATCGTCTATTTTATCCAAATTTTCGTAGCTCGAAAAAGTTAGCAATACGGTTAGGTCGCCTGCAATTTGAAATCGTGATAAAATATAAAAAGCATCTTTTCTTGTTTTCAAAAACTCTATTAACTCGGCAGAGTCGATGGTGTCGATTATTTGAGAAGCTTTCAGCAATACCAATTCATCTCCACAGCTGAATTTTTCCATCATTTTATCACAATACTCGTTTGTAAATATGTTTACAAAACTGTCACCGTTATCGAGATTGGGATTTATCCAACTGTATTTGAGCTCCATGCTTTTTTTATCATCGGACAAAATATAAACGCCGGCCTTATCCATTCCCGTAAATTCCGCGGTTACCCTTATCAAATCGCCCAACGAATCTTCAATTTTGCTGCTGTCTATGTTTATAAAACCAACGGAGATATCATTGACAAATCTTATGTAGTCCAGTTGTTTTTGAAGTAACCTTTCGTTTTCTTTGCGTCGTGTAATATCGCGTGCCGCAGTTATTCTCACATTACGCCCTTTGTATTTGAACATTCGTCCTTCAAATTCTGTGGGAAACTTGCTGCCGTCTTTGCGCATGGAAATTGCCTCGTATGGTTTTTCATATCCCGACAGCATATTTTTCTTTACGAGCTCTTTGCTTTCGGGAGCTATTAAATCTGTTCCGAAAATCCCTATAAGCTCCTCGTAATCATAACCGTACATTCTGCAAGCTGCTTCGTTGGCTTCTATGCAGTAGCCATTTTCAGAGATAAAAATGGCCTCATACGTGGCGTCCGACAGGGCTTTAAAACGGTATTCGTTTTCTTTATGAGTTTCTTCAGCGCGTATTTTTTCAATCGAAAGGCTTATATTGTGTGAAATGATTTCCAGCAGCTCTTTCTCTTTTTGTCCGAAAGCATGGGCATTTTCATAGCTTTGAACGACCATGGCACCTATAACCTTGCGCTTTACAACCAAGGGGACGCCGAGCCAAACTTTCGATATTGTGCCCGTTGCTTTTATGATATCCTTGGCGGCCATTTCTCGTATTTCTTTTTCGTGTAACAAAAGGGCTTTCTTTTTCCCTATTAAATATCCCGTTAGAGTTTGTTGTGCAGGAAACGATTGAATATCATCGAATTGGTCTGCAAAATATGGCAGTGTAAACGAATCGTTTTCTTTATCGTATATTGCCACGTAGAAGTTTGTGGTGTCGATAATAGTACTCAATTCTTTTTTCACTATTTTTAAAAACTCCCGCAGGTCAACGGCTGAGATTACGGCATTGGAGACATCGAAAATCACACGCTTAACCTGTTCGTCGTATTTTTGCTCGGTGATGTCTTGAGCAACTTTAATAAAGTTCGTAATATTCCCTTCGGCATCGGTAACCGGAGAAATAATGGCCGACTCCCAAAAGGTTTCGCCGTTTTTCTTCCTGTTATGTATTTCGCCGCGCCACACCTTGCCCGAAGTGATGGTTTTCCACAAATCGTTAAAAAATTCTTTGTCGTGAGTCCCCGAGTTTAACAGTTTGGTATGCTTGCCCTTAACTTCCTCAAGAGTGTAACTTGTGATTTCTGTAAAAGCGGGGTTTACAAACTCTATTCTATCCCGACTGTCGGTTATCATGATGATGGAAGGATTCTGATTGATGGCCGTATAAAATTTCAAAAGCTCGGCTTCTGTTTTTTTACGTTCGCTGATATCGTCGAAAACAGCAACAAAATATTCCGGCTCCCCGTTTTCATCTTTCATTATATTGCACCGTAAATAGGTGGGATAGTAAGAATTATCCTTATTTTTCACAGCCATCTCGCCTTTCCAATTTCCTTCGGATAATAGTGCGGGAACTACTTGATATTTAAGAATTTCTACGCCTTTTTCCGATGTGAAATCAAACATTGATCTCCCGATAACTTCTTCTTTGTTAAAACCGCTTTTGTTTAAATAAGCTTTATTGACATAAATAACTTCACCGTCGAGTTTGGTAATTACCACCGATTGATTTGTTGTTTTTATTACGCTTGATAAACGTTTTATTTTCTCTTGCGATTGTAGTTTATCGGTAACATCGATATAGCTTATTACAATTGCATTTACTATATCATTCCCAAGAAGGTTTCTGGCTTCTCCTTGAATGTGTACATAATGCCCTTTTTTATGCTTGATTCTACAGGAAAAATCAATTGCTTTATCCGGATTTTTTTTCAAAGTTTCCAATTCGTCAAGTAATCTTTCCTTATCCTTGGGATGTATATTTTCGTAAAAAGGTTTTTGCAGTCTTTCATCAAGCTCATATCCGAATAACTTTTTATGCGAAGGAGTTAAATAAATAAAGTTGCCGTTCTCATCAATCAGGTTTATGATATTCGAGCCGCTTTCTATCAGTGCTTTCAAATATTTGTTTTGCTGCATTATGGTTTCTTCGTTGGCTCTCAGCTGTTGTTCCAAGGCGGAGAGTTGCTGGTTGTAGGCCGTAAGCTGTTGATTGGCAGCCTTTAACTCGTCTTCCCTGTGTTTTTCTTCCGTAATGTCGCGGGCAATAAACAAGGCTGTTTTATTTGCTTTGGGAGTTGCTTTACCAAAAAACCATTTTTCCTCGCCGTTTATTTTTACCGAATATTTTATGGTCTTTTTTTCGTTGGAATCGATAGACGAACGAATGAAGTTTAAAAATATATCGGCTTGTTCCTTCGGGAAGAAATCATATATTGTTTTTCCGACTACCTCTTCCGGCGGAGCTACCAATAAATTCATGGCGGTAGGGGCAACAAAAAGATATTTGCCGTCGTAATCGACTTCAAGAATTATCTGGTCCATAAGTGAAAACAGAGAGAACAAATTACTTTCTTCTTCCCTGCTTTTTTTCTCGACTTTTTCAAGCTGCTTTTGTTTTTCAGCGAGCTTTTTTTCCAAAGACTCGATTAATTTCTTTGCTTCTCTAATTTCATATTCAGCCATATTTTTTGCTTTTTGTTTACCTTCAATTATATTTGTAAAAAAGCACTTTTTCGTTTTCTCCCTCCTTCAAGTACAAGCTCGATTTGGGGATGTTGTAGTAAAGAATTCGTCGATTTTCACCTCCGAGAGAACTCTTTCTTATTTTTATTTTGTTTTCTGAGAGAATGTGTAAAACATTGTCGGATAATAGTTTGTGAATAGTTTCGTTTTTTCGTTTAAGAACATTTGCTCCTCCTGCCAAACATACTTCCAAACGGTTTCGAGAAACACCCGCTTTTTCACTTTTGCGGAAAATATATTCCATAGCTGTTTCGGCATAAAAAAACTCGTGCAGAGTCGATATGCCGGATTTTCTGCCGGGCAACATCACATGAGCCATAGCTTGAAAATTATCTTGCGGAGAAAAAAATGCAATGGCAATGCAAGAACCCAAAGGGCAGCTTATCAGATACTTGTGTTTATCGGCAATAATGACATCTCCCGAATTCACACGCACAATGTGTTCATCGTGAAGCAGCAAGTGTTCGGATTCGATTATAAATTTTATAACGGGAAGTTCCATGGATTAACTCTTACATAACAGGCAAATATAACACAATCGAAGATTGATTTCAAGTTAAATACGGTTTTTTCGTGAATATCATAATGACCGAAAAAACCATGCTGTTCAGCTTAGGTTTCAATATTAGTTTTTTAAGCCCCTAACCGTGATTTTTAACAATAAAAAAACCCGGCCTTATGACCGGGTTTTTTTTATTGTTACTTTAATATAACTACTCGATAATCAGCTTTTTGGCTGAGCTTTCGCCTGTCTTAACATCGCTTAAGCGAATGTAATAAAGTCCGGCATTCATTTTATCAAGTGATAATCTGTTCGAAGCGGAATTTATTTTCACTTCTTTAACCAAAGCTCCCGACATATCGAAAACGGAAAGCATGTATTCTTTGCCGTCGGTGCTGACATACAGCGTGTTATGTGCGGGGTTGGGATATATATCAAACTTGTTTGTCTGCTTGGGATTTTTAAATCCCATGGCAATACAACCTTCACCCGGGTCGGCAAAGAGCGAATCGCCGTCATAAACGGTAACAAACTTGGAAGCAAGTTGCCAGTTGGCGCCGTCGTTATTGTCCGCATTCCTATTGCAAAATACCATGGAATAGCCGTCGCCGTCGGCTTTTACGGGCCAAGGAGCGGCATCGTCATAATCGACATAAGCAACGGTATCGCCTTGCGAATTTTGGATGCAGATATCTTCTCCCGAATTTTTCAAACCTCCGCTTGTCCATTGCAATCGCAGGTTGCCGGTAATTCCAAAAGTGGAGTTGATAAGTGCCACATTTTTAGCAACGACAATAAAATCGTTGGGTGCCAAATCGGTGCCGGCGGGGAATTCAAACACAACGCCTTGTGTTAGTTTGTAACCGCCGAGATGGGCAGTTGTAAGGCCTGCATTGTAGAGCTCGAAAAACTCCAAAGAATCGTCGCTTCCCGGGTCGTTATACATAATTTCGGAGAAAACCAGGTTGGCAACAGAAGCATTCCAAACCAAATCGAAGCTTTGGGGAGTCATGGTGTTATTGGCCGTATCTTTCACATTGTCAATGGTTAAGGTGTAAGATGCGCCGTCGTTAAGGGCTGCGGCCAATGTGAGAGTTACAACATCGCCTGCGGCATTTCTGACAGCCGAGCTGACGGTACCCACTCCCGTGTAGTTGGATGTCGTTTCACCGGAGATACCCACGGGTTCACTGAACTGTACGTCGATGCTTGTCCCCGATGTTACGATAACGTTTGTAACGGTCGGCGGGATGGTGTCACCCGAAGGGTTAGCCTGCGGCAGACCGTTTTCAACGGCAACAATCATCGAATATACCAAGCTGTCAACATCGTCTTGCACGTAGTTGCCTGCGCCGTCGCCCAAGGAGCCTATGCGCAAAGAAGAAGTGATAACATTGCCTTTGTAGAGCATCGATGTTTTTCCTGCGAAATCGTAACCTGCGGGACCCATCATATATAAAGGAGTGGCGGCGGGTGTGATTTCAAAAGCGTCGGCAAACCACAGCGAAGACCATTTCCACTTAAGGGTGTCGGGGTTGGTCAAGTTATTACCTGCGGTTTTTACGGCCATTTCGAGGCCCGAGTACGAACCGAGGGTGTCGTCAACGTGCGACTGTGCGGCATATTTGCTTATTCCCATTACGTCGTAAGCAAAATCGCCCGGGTTGAAAGTGTAAGGAGCGCTGCCGTAAATGTCGTACATAAAGTCAAGACCGTCAATCCATACCGTACCTTTTGCCGAGTCGATATATGTTTGCAGCCCTTGACTGAATTTTATGGCACCCGGACCGTTTGCAGCGGTATCGGAAACATCCCATAGTTTGAGGCTTGTGCCGTCATTGGACGTCGACCAAATAATCATGTCATAGTCTTTCAAGTCGTTATAAGTGGGTGCCGAAGAGCTCAGAATCATATAAGAATAGGTATATCCCGAATGAGCTAGAGCAGTGTCGATTGCCGGTGAGTCTTGGCTGCCGTTGTTGTCATCGTCAACCAACAGCACTTTAAAACCGGTTGAGGGAGGAGTGGAGCCTCCGCAGCCTGCTCCGGGGGTGGCAAAGATACTGTCGCCGGCGGCATTTACGCCCACAAAAGCAGTGCTTGCAGTCCAGTTGGCGCCGTTGTTATTGTCCAACGACAGGTTGCAGAATGTCAGGCTTGGGCCGTTGCCGTCGGGTGAGGTGGGCCAAGGGCTGTTGTCGTCGTAGTCAACATAATCGACGGTATCGCCGTTGGCCGTTTCGATGCAGATGTCTTCACCGCCGTTTGAAAGTCCGCCGCTTGTCCACTGGTAAGCGCTGATATTGAAGAAGTTATTGACTATTGCGCTATCCTTTGCCACAACAAAATAGTCGCCTGCATTCAGGGTAACTGCAGGGAAGGTATAGTTTACACCTTGGGTGAAAGTCAGTCCGCCGAGATTAACAGGTGTGCTGTCATTATTATAAATTTCAATAAATTCGAGAGTGTCGGTGCCGCTTTCCGGCGGGTTGTAGTTAATTTCGGTAATTACCAAATTCGGAACAGTGGGAACAGCCGGATTGGTGTCATAAATCTTAATATTGTCAACGGCTATGTCGCT
>CAZPGC010000019.1:21456-22637 GCA_964585875.1 uncultured Prolixibacteraceae bacterium
GTGGCCACCGGGCTGCTGGTTTCGTAATACACGTAGTAAGTGCCGTCGCTTGCTCCCGAAGGGCCTGTGCCGCTTGAGGGCGTCGAACCGGACATTAAATCCCAGTCTTGTTGGTCGTTGGAGGACTGTACCCAACCGCCGAAGCCCGACTCAAAGGACTCGGTATAGGGGAAGGTGCTTGTGGGCGACAGATGCTCGATGTTTGCCGAAAGGGTATCGTTGGCGTGGTCGTTATCGCTCGTCAAAACCGTGAAGAATTTGAAGTTATAAACGCCTTGTGTTGACATGTTTGCACCTGTTGTAAAAGTGATAGTGTCGGCATCGAAAGAGGCCAAAGCCGTTGATACTGTTTGAGTTACTGCGGCTCCGTTGTTAACGGTGTATCCTACCGAATAGGAGCTGACAGCTGTTGTTCCGTAGTTTTTCACTACTATTTTCACCGTTTCGTTACTCGATTTGTTATAACCGTCGGTGGGGCTCAAGACTTCGTAAACTCCTATGTCAACCGTGTCGGGAACCGTCGAGGCCAAATCGTAACCGAAAATCATATTGTTTTGAACGAGACCGCCAAGGGTTACCGTGCCGCTTACCAATCCGGGTTGTATAAACAAACCGCCGGCCATGGCTCCGGTGGCGAGAGTCATATCATTTGAAATGTCGTAAACAAGACCCGTAAGAGATTCGCTGTTTACATCCACTTGGTAAATGTTGACGCCGTTGCCGCTTTGGTCGAAAAGCCACAGGTAGGGGCCGCCGGGACTTATGGTGTCGAAGGCGGAGCCGTAAGTGCCCGAAACTCCGTTGCCGAGAGCGGGAATGGTATCCAAAACGTTGCCGTTGGTAGTGCTTACCAGCCAAATATCCGTTGACCAGTTGCCGCACCATAATCCGTTGTGAATCGGGTCGTAGGCAATATGACGAGCCTGTACTCCCGAAGGTGCCGTAATTGTCGATACCAGCGTTTTTGTGGTGAAATTCATTTTGTAAATGGTGTTGGAAGCACTGCCACCGTAAAAATATGTGCCGTCGTATGCCAAATCGCGGAGATAACTGACACCGGAGATAACGAATTTTTCAACCAATGCTCCCGAAAGGTTGAATTTGTAAATGGTATCGCCGTTCCAAACAGGACAGTAAAAATACGTGCCGTCCGACTCTATTCCGGCTTGTCCTACCGCCAA
>CAZPGC010000019.1:22737-25382 GCA_964585875.1 uncultured Prolixibacteraceae bacterium
GGAAACAAAAGTAAGATTTTATTTAACATCAGTACTTTAATTTTACGTTAATTTTTTTTACTTTTAATATAAAATGTATTTCGATAAAAAACCGTTTAAGGTCTTTCCTAAATAAATTTAACTCAAAATTCTAAAAATAGCTTGATTTTCTTGATGTTATGTCGATTTGCTTTTAATTTTTAGTTTGAATGAAATTGACAAAGCAAGCGATTAAAAATTTTTATATTTTTATGCTTTCAAATCACAAACGCAAAATCAAATCCGTATAAAATGAGAATTATACCCCTTTTATTAGCTTTATTTGCCACTTTTTTTACAATGAAATCTTATGGGCAAACCCTTGTTTTTCATGAAAATTTCGAACTTGCTTCGGGAGCCGACAGTGTTACGGCGTCGCCTTCAAACACTTGGAGCATAAGTACTTCGCTCTATGCTTCAGGCAGCAGAGCCGACTCTTGCAAGGTGAAAACACAGGACACAACCTACCTTACCACAAACAGCTTTTCGACAGCGGGAATGCAGTATGTGGTTCTCACCTTCGACCAGATTTGTAAAATCGAGTTTTTCGATGCCGCAACCATAGAAGTTTCCACCAACAACGGCACAACATGGACGCAAGTCACCTCGTCCAATTATCTCGGCTCGGGGCAATTCGGCAACATTGGAAATAAATTCAACGCCACCTCCTATGCCCTTTGGCAGCCTGTAAATAACAATGCGGTGCCTACCAACAGTTGGTGGCAGCACGAAACTTTCGATATTTCCTCCTTGGCGGCAAATTCTTCACAGGTGAAGGTGCGCTTTGTGCTGAAAGATTTAAACGGTACGGGCAGTGCCGGAAACTACGGTTGGTTGCTTGACAACATTCAAATAACGGCGGCTATCGACGAGCTTGTTCCGCCCGTAATTTCCTTTGTTTCACCTGTTTATGAAGACTCGGTCTTCTTTTACGGACCCTACACCGTTTTTGCCAATATTACCGACAGCTCGGGAATAGATTCCGCCCTTTTGATTTATTCGCGTAACGGAGGTGCCAACGACACAGTAACAATGGTGCATAACTACGGTAACGTTTACAGCGGCCTCATCGATACGGTGCCTGCTTTTTCCCTGCACGACACCATATGTTATAAGGTATGGGCAATGGACTCCTCGCTTGTTCACAATACGGCCACGGCCCCGGCGCTCAATTGCAAATCTTTTGTGATTTACGCCTCGCAGCCCTATCCGGGATGCAGTTATGCCTTGGGTTCCTTCCCCTATTTCGAGTCTTTCGACCAAAATTTTACTGCCGGCAGCGGTTATCCCTCAAGTCCGGGCACACTCGACAGCATGTGGACGAGAAATCCCTCGTCTTCGAGTTCCGCTTATATGTGGCTCGTGGAAAGCGGTTCCACCCCCTCTTCGGGAACGGGACCGACAGGCGACCACACCTCCGGCAGCGGCAATTACCTCTACACCGAAGCCTCATACGGTACAAGCGGCTCGGTGGCCACCTTGCTGACGCCCTGCTTTTTACCCGACTCCATGACGGTTCCCGTCCTCGAATTTTATTATCATATGTGGGGCATGGCTATTGGCGAACTGCATGTTGACATTTGGTACGGCAACTCGTGGCATACGGATATCATGACGCCTTTGATTGGCGACCAAGGCAACCAATGGCATAAGGCCTCGGTAAACCTTGCCCAATATAAAGGAGCTGTCACAAAAATAAGATTTCGCGCCGTGAAAGGCTCCTCATATTCCGGCGATATTGCCATCGACGATGTGAAAATATGGCAACCGCCCGAGTACGACGCCGGTATGGTAAGCATCGACAGGCCTGTATCTCCCGCAAATGTGGGCTCGCAACCCGTGAAGGTTACTTTCAAAAATTTCGGCTCGCAGACTTTGAATAAAATAACGATAAATTGGCAGGTGAACGGCCAAGCCGAAACGCCTTACGTTTGGACGGGGATTTTGAATCCGGGCTCGCAAGCCGACTCCATAAACATAGGAAACCACAATTTTATCAGCGGGCCTTCTAATATTAAGGTGTGGACTTCGGCACCCAACGATTCCGCCGACGGATTTCATTTTAACGATACGGTGCAGACCTCGGTTATAGCCTGTACCTCACCGCTTCACGGCGCTTTTACCATTGGCGGAGCAGCAGCCGATTTCATGACTTTCAATGATGCGCTATACGCCATTGAAAACTGCGGAATTGATTCTGCCATAACGTTTTACGTAAACCCCGGAACCTACGTCGAACAACTCGACATAGACACCATCAGCGGTGCCTCGGCACAAAACACCATCACCTTTACCTCGGCAAACGGCGACTCCACCTCGGTGACTTTATCTTACTCGCCACCGAGCTCCACCTCTCCTTATGTTGTGAGACTCAACGGAGCCGATTATTTTACCTTTAAAAACATGACCGTAACAGTCAACTCTTCTTCCTTCGGACGCCTTTTTGTCTTGGAAAACGGAGCCGACCACAACACCATTGAAAACTGCCGCCTTTTGCTGCCTGCCGGCAATTATTATTATTACAATGCGGCCTATTCTTATTCGGGTAAAAACGAATATAACTCCTTTATAAACAACGAAGTAGAAAACGGATATTATGCTTTTTATTTCTATGGAAACAACAATCA
>CAZPGC010000019.1:25482-29729 GCA_964585875.1 uncultured Prolixibacteraceae bacterium
AGCCGCGCTTTCTACCTGTCGCAAGGCAGTGACGTGAAAATAAAAGACAATATTTTTGTTAACAATTCCGACGGCTACAGCTATTATGTGAGCTCTACAAATGCCGTAACGGAATCGGATTACAACGACTTCTACACCACGGGACAGATTTTGGCATATTGGGGCGGTACCGTTAACGACCTCAGCACCTTACAAGCCACAAGCGGCAAGGATGCCAATTCCATTTCGGTAATGCCTTCCTTTATTTCCTTTTCCGATTTGCACCTGCATTATTCCACTTTGAATAACGCCGGCACGCCCATTAACGGAATAATCGACGATATTGATGGCGAGATACGCTCCACGGCAGCCCCCGCTCTTGGCGCCGACGAGCAGCCGCCCATTCCCATAGATGCCGGTGTTTTGAAAATAATATCGCCTACCTCGAGCGAGGCGGAAGCCGACACGGTGCCCGTAACTTTGATTTTGAAAAATTTCGGTACCGACACGCTCTATTCCTTTTCTTATACCTACAGCGTGAATAACGTGGTGAAAGATTCGCAGGTTTATAATCAAAGCTTGCCTCCCTTGGCTGTGGATACGGTAAATATGCAAGATTTAATCGTTAGCCCCGGCCATAATAATATTTGTGCAAAAACCTATCTTTCAAGCGATACCAACAATTTTAACGACAATCTTTGCAAATATTTTTACGGCGTTCCCATCACCGATGCAGGGGTTGTGAGTATGGAAACCCCCGACTCGGGACAGTGCTATACCAACAGCGAGACCATTACCGTAACCATTAAAAATTACGGCTCTCAAGCTATAAATCTGGCACAAAAGCCCATCACCATTCACACTTCCGTTACGGCGCCCATAACGGTGAACGTGGCCGATGTGACTCTAAGCACAGGGGTGCTTGCCGTGGGAGCCTCTACTCAGGTAACCCTGACGACATCTTTGGATATGAATCATACGGGCGATTATATTTTCGACATTTGGACTTCGGTAGCGGGCGACGGCGACCCCACCAACGACTCGATGAAAACCAAGAAAATCAACGTCTTTGCCACGGTGGTAACCTTTCCTTTTACCCAAGGGTTTGAGAATTTCACGGTTTCGTCCAACTCAAACGACCCGGGACAACTTGCTGAAGGGTGGGCACAGAACAACCCGAGTGACAATTACACTTGGTATGTGGGACACAGCTCCACTTACACTAACAGCACGGGACCTGCCGCCGACCATACCTTGGGCACCGCTTCGGGCAAATATTGTTATGCCGAAGCCACAGGTTATTATGCCTCGACGGCAAACCTTGTCTCGCCCTGTATCGACTTGAGCGGAATGACCCACCCGACACTCCGCTATTGGTACCACATGTACGGAGCAAAAATCCACTCCTTAAGGGTTGATGTGTATGCCAACGGTCAGTGGTATTACAGCTTGGGGCACGTTATGGGTCAGCAGCAAACTTCATCGGCCGACCCTTGGCAACAAGATATTGTGGACTTGTCGGCTTTTGCCGGCCAAGTAATAAAATTACGCTTTAGAGCCATTAAAATAATCGGTTATGAAGCCGATATAGCCATCGATGATGTGTTTATTTATGAGCCCGTGCAAAAAGATGCCGGTATCTCGGCCAACTTCCAACAGCCGGCAACGGATTTTGCCGCCGTGGGCACACAGGTGCCTGTGGAGGTTAAGATAGAAAATTACGGATTAGACACATTGACAGACCTTTACGTAGGCTATAACGCCGGCAACAATCCTCCTGTTTTAGAACATTGGACCGGCTCCATCCCGCCGTATTCTTTCCAAAATTATCTTTTTTCCACAAAATATACGGTTGAGCCCGGCGAAGTGAATATTTGTGCTTTTACCAACTATGCCGGAGATATGAACCCTGCCAACGACACGGGCTGCTCGCCTTTTACGGGAGTAGCCATACTCAACGTGCCCTACACCGATGATTTTGAAGGAAAGAATTATTTTGTAAGCACCGGCGGGCTGCATCAGTGGCAACGCGGAAACCCCAACAAAACCGTTTTCACTTCGCCGCACAGCGGAAACAACGCGTGGGTAACCTCACTGCTTGATGTTTATCTCAACAACAGCAACGATTATCTTTACACGCCTTTCTTTAATCTGAGCAGTTTTTCGGGTACTTATCTGAGGTTTTGGCATCGCCTGCAAACGCAAGGCGGCCACGACGGCGGTGTGGTGGAATATTCCACCGACGGTGGAAACAGCTTTATGTCGCTGGGTTATATGAGCGACCCCGCCGCCACCAATTGGTACAACACCAACATCGGGGGCACGCATATGTGGTCGGGTCCCGACTCGGGCTGGGTGCATTCCACCTATGACTTGTCGCAAATTCCATCGACAAATCCCGTCCAGTTTCGTTTTAAATTCTACTCCGACAACAGCATCAACAGTTTCGACGGCTGGATGATTGACGATTTTGAGATAACACCAAATCCCATCGCCGCGGATGCGGGAGTGAAAAGCATAGAAACGCCGGCAGGTTATACAACACCCGGTTCCAATGTGAGCGTCACGGTGAAATTGAAAAATTACGGCACTTCGCCGCTTACGCAGATACCTGTCAATTATCGCATAAACAACGGCAGCCCCGTTACGCAAAATTGGATTGGTACGCTGTTGCCCGATTCCGTAACGATTTTCACCTTTACATCATCGTACTCTGCCACAGCAGCTTACAAGCTTGAAGTGTGGACTTCCCTCAGTGGCGATTCGCATTGGTATAACGACAGTGCTTCAATGGAAATGGCAAGAGATGTGGGCGTGTTTGCCGTGATAAACCCCAAACCCATTATGGTTTTCGGCGATAGCGTCGATGTGAAAATTCAGGTGAAAAACTACGGCAACGATACTGTAAAAAGTTGTGACTTTTATTACGATTCCAACGGAGGCTATCCCGTTACCGAAAGTTGGACGGGGGTCTTGGCTCCGGGGGCAAGTATGATTTATACCTTTAATCAGAAATATGTGATAAATTACGGCATCACGAACTTCTGCACCAAGACCCTTTTATCGGGTGATACCAAGTCGTCAAACGATAAAAAGTGCGTCTATATTTCAGGCACCATAGGCATGCCCGAAGAGGCTGCAGAGGAGTTTGGCGTGTCGCAAAACGAGCCTAATCCCTTCTCCGAAAAAGCGGAGATAAGGGTGAGCTTGCCCCGTCCCGGAGAATTTACGGTAAAAGTTACCGACCTTACGGGGAAAGTGCTCTCGACAAGCGTTTACAAGGGTCATAGCGGTGAAAATCAGTTGACTATGAATGCAGAAACCTTAAAAGAGGGTGTTTACTTTTACTCTGTTACCTTCGATAAAATCACCGTTGTAAGGAAAATGGTGGTCTTGCGTTAGAGTTTTACGCTAATCGTATTTCGCCGGGTTGGGATTTTTTAAAAAGAGCCTGACGATTGCCGTTTTTGTTAATAAATTTTTCACAAGATGAAATATTTTCGTGTTTTCTTATATTATCTAACAAAATTTAATAAAAACAACAAATAATAAAAATTAATTTTTTTCTTTGATAAAAAATAAATTTTATTAACTTTGTGTCAAATTTTTAACACACAAGCTATGACAACTATAAGCGAATCAGTTAATGAAATTGTAAGCAGAAAGCCTTTTTTGGAGGAGACATTGGCTTCGGGGCTTATAAATCTTTCTTCCTTAGCCCGGCAAATTCAACCCGAGGTTTGCGAAAAGCTCGACAAAGATGTTAAACACGGGGCTATTGTTATGGCTTTGAAAAGATTGAAGCCTACTATAAACTTCCACATTAATTACCGCGTAAGTAAGGTGCTCGGCCTGTTGGGCGATATCATTGTAAGGTCCAATCTTGTGGATTTTACTTTTCGCAATACGCCTACGCTTATCAAGGCACAAACCAAGCTGTTGGAAAAAATAAGCAAGCACGACGATGTGTTTTTTACTTTTTCAAAGGGCATTTACGAAACCACCATCATTCTGAGTGATTCTATGGAAGACGAGGTGATGAGCATTTTCAAAACGGAAAATATGATTTATAAAATTGACAAATTGTCGTCGATTACCATAAAACTTCCGGAAGAAATAGCACAAGTATTCGGTGTTTTCTATCACATACTCAAGAAGTTGGCCTATCAAGGCATAAATATTCTCGAGCTTGTTTCCACAACGCACGAGTTTACCATAGTGGTGTTGGACGACGATGTGGATTCGGCTTTTTCGGTTTTGAAAAATTT
>CAZPGC010000020.1:0-4608 GCA_964585875.1 uncultured Prolixibacteraceae bacterium
TGCCACGGGAGCGCAAAGCTGGCAGTGGAAAACAGGCGGTCAAGTTTTAGGAACACAGAGTAGTTTGGTAATCAATCCCATGCATAGCACTTTGATACGACTTACGGGCACAGACAGCAATGCTTGTCAAGCTACGGTTTCAAAACTTATTGTTGTAAAACCGCTGCCTGTTTTGAATATAAATATATCAAGCAATCAAGTCTGCAAAGGCGATTCTCTTTTGCTATCCTTATCCGGAGCGTCTTCTTATTTCTTTAACGGACAGCAAGTTGCATCTCAAAAATGGATAAAGCCTCATATCTCCGGTTTGTATAAAATAAAAGGTACTACGGCTTTCGGATGCAGCGATTCAACCAATATAAATATAGTTGTAAATCAATTGCCTGCCGTTAGCGCACAAGCAAGCAGCAATGCCATTTGTCTCGGACAGTCAACTGTGCTCACCGCCACGGGTGCCTCATTTTATACTTGGAGCCCCGCTTCGGGCTTGACTTCGGTATCGGGCAGTCAGGTTAGTGTAACGCCTTCGGCAACAACTACATACACGGTTACGGGCATAGACACAAATGGCTGTCAAAACATCGACAGTGTAAGCATAACCGTGAGCAGTATGCTGAATATCAATGTGGCGGCATCCTCCAATGCCATCTGCTACGGCGATTCGGTGATATTAACGGCATCGGGTGCCAATACCTATCAATGGGCTGCTGCCCAAGGTTTGCTGAGCAACACAGGTGCTACGGTTACGGCGGTGCCTTCGGCAAGCACCAATTATGTTGTAACAGGCACCGACACAATGGGTTGCATAGCCACAGCTTCGG
This sequence comes from uncultured Prolixibacteraceae bacterium, assembly GCA_964585875.1. Taxonomy (GTDB): domain Bacteria; phylum Bacteroidota; class Bacteroidia; order Bacteroidales; family UBA1556; genus UBA6267. Next base: position 822 of record CAZPGC010000020.1, read on the forward strand.
TTGCCGTAACGGTACATCAACTTCCTGTCATTTCCATAAACTCTTCCAATCCCTCAGGCGTGTGTCCGGGTGACAGCGTGAGCCTAAGCGCCTCGGGGGCAAATTCTTATAGCTGGATACAAGTGGGCCAAGGGCAAAATGTACTTTCCTCTTTGCCTGCGCTTAACGTTCAGCCGCTAAATCAGACGACATACAGGGTCACGGGCACCGACTCCAATTCTTGCAGTGCCTCGGCCGATTACACCGTTACGATGCTTCCCTTACCGCAGGTGGCCCTTTCGGCAAGCTCGGGCGCAGTTTGTCAAGGACAAAGCTTAAATTTGAATGCCTCGGGCGGCTCATTTTATCAATGGAGCCCTCAAAGTATTGTTAATCAGCCTAATGCTTCTGTTACAAGCGCTACTCCTTTACAGAATACTTGGTTTAAAGTGAGGGTGACAAACACGCAAGGGTGCAGCAGCGAGGATTCTCTTTATGTCACCGTCAATCCTTTACCGTCTATAACCGCTATTCAAAATACAGTGCCGGCTTGCTACGGAGATTCCGTAACGCTTGCCGTAAATGCATCGGGACAGGTCAGTTGGCTCCCCGCAACGGCTTTGTCGTCAACCGCCGGCGACAGCGTAAGGGCATTTGCTTCTGCATCAACTGTTTACAATGTGAGCGTAACGGATAGCAACGGATGTTCAAACGGCACCAACATATCTCTTGTTGTTCATCCTTTGCCTCAGGCCGGTTTCACGGCTGACACGCTTGCCTGTCGAAACAGCAATGTCAACATAACAAATCAAAGTAGCGGTGCCGTTCAGTTTCTTTGGGATTTTGGCGACGGTACAAATTCTCAACAGCAAAATCCGCCGCACAGCTATTCCCAAACCGGATTTTATCAAACGCAACTTATTGCCGTATCAAGTTTTAACTGTATCGATACCGCCACAAAGGTAATACACGTTATAGACACGCCTCAGGCTTCATTTACGGCTTTCCCCGATTCGGGCTGCTCTCCTTTAAACGTGTTTATAAACAACAGCTCAAGCAATTACGCAGGTACTTATTCGTGGAATTTCGGCAACGGCCAGCTTTCGGCGACGGCAAATCCCTCGCCTCTTTCCTTTGTTGCGCCTGCCGGTCACGACACTATTTTTACAATTTATCTCACCGCTTCAAATATTTGCGGCACAAGCAGCGCTTCCGATACGGTGCGGGTTTTTACCAAGCCCCTTGCCAACTTCGGTTTCACCCTGAGCAGCCAATGTTCTCCGGCGAGTGCGACCTTCGGAAATATCAGCAGCGCCAACAGCTCCGCTTTTTTCTGGGATTTGGGCGACAGCAGCTACAGCAATCAACAAGTGCCTGCCAATCACCTTTATACGGCATCGGGCAGTCCGCACACCTATTCCCTTTATCTTGTGGCTTCAAACCAATGCGGAGCCGACACAGCGGTAAAATATCTGACGGTGAATCCAAACTATGTCAGCGCCGTTTTTACCCCCTCTCTCACGCAAGCCTGTGCTCCCGCCACCATTAGTTTTACCAATTATTCAAACATTCAAAATATGGCATCGTGGAATTTCGGCGACGGCAATGTTTCTTCACAAATAAATCCCGTGCATAGTTACACCGCTGCAGGAAACTACACCGTGTCGCTTGTGGTAACCGACAATTGCGGAGTCGATACGGCCACGGCGGTAATTTCGGTTGGCAATCCGCCACAGGTAAGTTTCTCAGCCTCAGCGGATACCATATGCAGAAACAGCTCCCTTACTCTGACAAATCTAACGCCTAACCTTACCAATTTGCAATGGTCTTTCGGTGATTCTACCACGGCAAATACAAATGTGGTAAGCCACAGTTATCAAACGGCAGGGGTATTTACAATTAGGCTTGTGGGTGAAGATGCCCAATCGCATTGCACCGATACCGCAAGTACAACGGTGGTTGTAAATCCGTCGGCCGAAGCTCATATTTTTGCAGACAAACTCGACGGTTGTATTCCGTTGACGGTTAATCTGCAAAGTCAAAGCACCGGGGCTTCCTATTTGCTGTGGGATTTCGGTAACGGAAATAATGCCGTATCCGCAAATACTTCCGTAACTTACACACAGGCAGGAATATACAATCTGAGCTTGATTGCCGATAATTATTACGGGTGCTCCGATACCTCTTACGTTATCATAAAATCTTACCCCGTCCCCGAGGCCAAATTTGTTTCGCAGAATCTTACTCCTTGTCATATTCCCGCCTCTTTCGGCTTTACAAATAATTCCACCGGAGCAAATGCCTATCGTTGGTTTTTCGGTAACAACGACAGCTCTATCGTGAAAAATCCTTCTACAACATATTATAACTCAGGTATTTATAATGCGGTTTTGATAGCTTACAATAAATATATGTGTTCCGACACCGCAACGGGAATTGTCGGTATCGATAAGTTGCCGCAGGCTTCCTTCGGCATCGATAAATACAAAATTTGCGAGGGGACGGCAGTTCAATTCTACAATCATTCCAAAAATGCTTCCTCTTATTTTTGGAATTTCGGCGACGGCAAAAATTCGCATCTCGACAATCCATTGGTAACTTATAAAAAATCAGGCGGATATATTCCTTATCTTGTGGCTTTAGCTCCCGAAGGATGTAGCGATACAGCCTATGCCGGCGATACTGTTATTGTGTGGCCCAATCCCCAAACGGATTTCGTTTGGCATGCAAGCGACAAGTCGCAAGACGAGAAAGGCACATACAGCTTTACCAATCTTTCCACCGGTGCAAGTAAATTTCTCTGGGATTTTGACGATGGCGATACCTCCACAGCCATTAATCCCCTGCACAGATTTTATGATGCCGGTGATTATAATGTGACATTGATTTCAGAAAATAACTTTGGTTGTTCAACCCAACTTTCCAAAATTCTTTCGGTTAACATTCTAAAGGGGCTTTACATCCCCACAGCGCTGGCTCCCGACAATCCCAATCCGGAGGTGCGCTTGTTTACCCCAAAAGGAAAAGGTTTAAAGTCTTATCATCTAACTATTTACGACTCATGGGGTAACGAGATTTGGCACACTTCGAAATTGCTTGACGGTGAGCCGGCGGAAAGTTGGGACGGCACCTACGAGGGCCGACCGGTGCCTCAAGGTGTCTATTATTGGCATGCCGAGGCCGTCTTTGAAGACAATACCGTGTGGCAGGGAATGGTTATGCCCGATGGTCGCCGGCTTACCAAGGGGAGTGTTACCGTGCTAAGATAAATTGAATTTAGTGGCTATAAAAAACGCTAAGAAAGACGTATTCTCGGGTCGAGCCATGCGTAAATGATGTCCACGGCAATATTTATAAAAACAAGAATAACCGATATGAAAAGCACGGCGCCCATCACCACGGGAAAATCGTATTTGGTAAGTGCGTTGACAATGGCCACACCCACGCCTTTCCAGTCGAAGACGTACTCCACAAAAACGGCTCCCGCCATGAGAGAGGCCAACCAGCCGCTTATGGCCGTAACTACCGGATTAAGAGCGTTTTTCATGGCGTGGTTAATAATTACTTTGCGTTTCGACAGACCTTTTGCTTTTGCCGTGCGGATGTAATCGGATGAAAGCACTTCGAGTAAGGAGGAGCGAGTAAGTTCAACCACAATTGCCAAAGGACGTATGCCGAGCACTACGGCAGGCAAAATAAGATTTTTCAGGTTTATGTATTCACCGCGTCCGAAATCGTCAACGGTGTAGAGGCTGCCGAACATGGACAAGTGAGTGTAATCGGCGAGCAGATAGGCAAAGACCCAAGC
>CAZPGC010000020.1:4708-29622 GCA_964585875.1 uncultured Prolixibacteraceae bacterium
AGAAACCAAAAAGCGTCGTCGTTTTTCAAGTGATGAATCGAAACGGGGGAGAGGTCGTTAAGATATCCGAGATATTGCTCAAACAGCGGTTTGTCGCGCCCCAAGTCTTTGTTGATAGCGGCCACCGAAGCCGAGTCGGCACGCTGACCGAGCATCATGCGCGCAGGGTCGCCCGGCAAAACATTAAACAAAAGAAAAACGACGGTCACCACTCCGATGAAGACCAGAAAGCCGTAAAAGAGCCGTTTTATGATGTAATTCAGCATCTTAGGGTTGTGCTATTTTCTGCAGTTCATTCCAAGATGGTATGTCACGGTAGTTGAATTTTGCCAGCACGCGCCCCTCGCGAACTATTATCAAGCCCGGATTTGACCTTACGGCAGCCTTCAAAGCCGTGTCGTCGGAGTTTAAAACGGAATAGTCGGGCAGCCGGTATTTTTGCCTTATCTTTTGCAAATCTTCGGGCACATCGCTGTTCAGCAAATAAAAATCCCAGCCTTTTGCATTGCATTTGTCATAGATTTCATCGAACTTATGCAAAGCCTCTTCCTTTGCTTTGTTGATGTCGTAAACCACCATAAAAAATACGGGATTCGGTGACGACACAAGGTCTTTCGACATGTCGTTGCCCGATTCATCGAGCATTGGGAATGTCTTGTAAAGTCCAGCGTTGGGGTCTTCCTCTCTGGAATCGACAAAGCTCCATTGCGACATAAAAAGAGAGTCCTGCCATGGCAATTCCGTGCTTAGAAATTCTTTTTGCTCGCCCGTTTTGTTGTTTTTGTAAGTGAAAAAATATTTTGCCGGTGCCGGATTGTCGGGCAGCAATTTGCTTCCGGTTTTCCAAGGACGGAAATCTATAAGTGGCAAATGTCTGACGGTGTAGAGTTCGAAACCCGAGAAAATAAGATAAACTGCCACAGCCACAGTTATTTGGAAGCTGTTTGAGCGCAGATTAACGTAGGAGGCACGGCGCAGAAAGATAAGGAGCACAAAGGCGAAAATCACCAAATTTTTGTAGAAAGTTTGCCAATTTGTAATTATCAGTGCGTCACCGAAACATCCGCAATCGGGCACGGGGTTGTTAACGGCGTCGTTTAAGGTGGTGACGGTAAAGAAAATCATCAGCAGGAGAGTGAGCCAAGCCATGTTGCGCATTCTGATTTTCAGCACCATAAGCAGACCGAGAGAAAACTCGAAAGCGTTGAGCAGCACCGAGAGTGTCAGAGCAAAAGGCAACGCCCATGTTGTGCCGAAAGCATAAAAATAATCTTCGATGCGAAATTGTGTCCCAAGCGGGTCAACACCTTTTACAAAACCCGAATACATAAAGAGCAGCCCTACGGATATTCTACTGATTTTCAATACAATATTGTCGGCTTTTTTGGCCGATACCACCGCAAGGACGATGTTGAACAAAAGCAAAATTAGAAACCAAATGTTATAGTCTTTGAAAACGGAAATGAGATAGGCCGACAAAAAAGTAAGTATGATAAGTAGCCAAGCCGAGATTCTCAAAATTTTATCTTTTTTCATAGCCTTGCAAGTTTAAAGGGTTTCTCCTTCGTCGATTTTAATTAGCGCAAACACCGAATAATTAATTATGTCGTTATAGCTGCCTTCGGGTCCTTCGGATATTAGGACTTCCCCTTTGTTGTCTTCTATCTGTTTGAGTCTGAACAACTTCATCAATATGATATCCGTCAAAGAGCTGATTCTCATTTCGCGCCACGCTTCGCCGTAGTCGTGATTTTTATCCATCATCAGCGCCTTTGCTTTATTTAAATATTTAAGATAAAGTTCCAAAGCTTTATCTGCCGGCATGGAAACATCGTCTTTTCCTTCGACGGCACCGAGGTCGAGTTGTATAAGAGCCATGGTGGCGTAATTTACAATGCCTATAAATTCTTCTCGGATGTCGTCGCCGATTTTCTGCACGCCTTTTTCCTGAATGCTCCTGATGCGGCTGGCTTTTATATAAATTTGGTCGGTGAGCGACGATGGCCTGAGTATCCGCCAAGCCGTACCGTAATCGTGCGTTTTCTTAAGAAATACGTCTTTGCATTTCTCAATCACCTTATCGTATTGTGCCGAGGTTTCTTTCATAATTTCTTGTAAGTCAATATTATATTGATAACATAGCCACTTTTTAAGATAAGCGTTACCAATGGGCTAAAATAATAAATTGTTGTATGGTCTAGGGAGAAAATTAGGAAAGGTATAAAGATTGATAAGGGGAATATGCAATCAGCCGTCAATACTCTAATAAAATTACCGGAGTATCGGCGGCTGATTTTTTTGAAAAAAGTGAAAAAATCTCTTTGGATACGGGATGAATTTATTCTCGGCGATTATTTCAAAACAATCTTTTTCCTCAAAACAGCCTTGCCTTTTTGTTCAACAATAAAAAGATAAAGGCCGTCTTGCAGATTTCCTCTCTCCCAAATAAAGGGGAAAGAAATATTGGTTTTTTGGAAAACGATTTTGCCCGTCAGGTCCATAAGCTTAAGCGTAATGTCTTTTGTATCAATTCCTTTGATATCTATCACCGCTTTGTCGAGCACGGGGTTTGGTCTTATGTCGATTGTTTTGTTGTGGATTGTAATGTTTATGGCCACATTGCCCGTAATCTGAAAAGGTGCCATGTTTACGGGGCCCGAGTTGTTGGTTTCGTCGCTTTCGGCTATCTCGTTCTGATAGTCGAGAATGACGCCGAAAAATACCGTTTGATTTTTGGGAATAAACGGAATGGTCAGCAGGTTTTCGATTTGATAGGGAGCCGCTTGTCCGAATTGGTCGGGAAAAGCCGAACTTCCGTTGTTGCAATGGTTGATGGCAAAGGTGTCGATAAGAAAATCGGAAGTTTCGATAATCAAATCCGACGACAGATAAAAACCAATGGTAAAGTTGTGATTGATAGGGCCTCCCGCAACTTCGAAATCGAAATTGACATTTAAGGTGCCGTTGTGATGATAGGGATAATATTTGCCATAGGACGACAGATTGAAATGACCTATGATGTCAACGGCATAAGAGTTTGCCGCGATTAGCAAAACCGATAAAATGAACGTAATCTTTTTCATAATGCTTTGATTTTGTGGGTTTGGCGCAAATATAATAAAAATTAGTGAATTTTCGGATGTAAAATGATAATTTATATCATAAGAGGATAGGGCTCTCCTTTTTTTATATATAACAAGCTAAAAAAAATTATTTTTGCCATTAAATTCAGGCAATATGACAAAACGAGGTAAAGCAAGCGTTAATACGGAAGCTAAAAGCGATTCTGCAAGCAAGAAAACATCGGCGGGGAAATTTCTTTCTCCGGAGAATTTGCGTATCTTTTTGTATATCATTCTATTGGCGGTAATATTTATTCCTACATACAATCATATTTTCGATAAAAAGCTTGCCGTTTTGGGCGACAATGCCGCTTATTATATTCTTGGGACGGCTATTGCAAACGGCGACGGATATGCGCAGGTCAACATTATCGACAAACCCAAGGCGAGTCAGTTTCCCCCCGGTTATCCCGCTTTTATGGCAGGGGTGATGAAGATTTTCAACGATAAAGTTACTACTTTGAAAAAGGCAAACGGCTTTCTGTTTTTTCTTTCTTTGGTGATTTTGTTTTTCTTTTTCCGAAACATAAGTAAAAATATAAATCTTAGTTTTGTCATCACTCTGGCCTTGATTTTCAATATGCACTTGCTTTATTATTCAACCTTGATGATGAGCGAGATACCCTATATTTTTATTTCTTCGCTCGCACTTCTTCTTATGACCATGACCGATTTAAAGAAAAAGCCGTGGCAGGACATTTATTTTCCGGCGATGATATTGGCTGTGGCTGCCTCGTATTATGTTAGAGGTCAGGGACTTGCTGTTCTTGTGGCTGCCTTGATATGGCTGGCTTTCGAGAAAAAATGGCTGCATCTTTTTATCACGCTTGCCGGCTATGCGGTGCTTGTCGGTCCTTGGCAATTGCGTAATGCTTCCTTGCCCGAGTCGGCCTATGCCAAGGCTCTGAAGTTGAAAAATTATTACGACCCCTCGCAAGGGCTAATGCACTTCAACGATTGGATACACAGGTTTTTTACCAATCTCGACCGCTATCTGAGATTTGAAATCCCGTCGGCTTTGTTCGGCTACCAAGCCGATTACAACGACAAAAACGCATCTTTAACGGCGGGTATTATAATAGCTTTGGTGGTGTTGTTTGCCGTGTGGAGGCTTAAGAAATATCGTTGGATGATAGCGGGTTATCTTCTGGCCACCTTTGGCATTTTGTTTTTGTGGCCCGAGATATGGAACGGCATCAGGTTTGTCCTCGGTTTGGTGCCCCTGCTGCTTTTTCTTTTTGCTTACGGTATTTATTCCGCTTTTGTTGTTGTCGCCGAAAAGGCAAAGATGAAAAATACGGAACTCATTCATAAAAAATTACCCTTTGTTTTCGGGCTTTTTCTTCTTGTTTATTCCGGAAAACTCGATGCTTTGCACAAGGCGGCAAAACGTCCGTTGGACCCTCTTTTCAGAAACTATTATGCTATGGCTCAATGGACTAAGAACAGTCTTCCGGATACGGCGGTGGTCATTTGTCGCAAGCCCAATTTGTTTTTTGTAAAATCGCACCATTTCGTTAACGGCTTCAGCAAGGTAAAGGGTATAAACAAGATTCTTGAGACTTTGGACAAAAAGAAAACCACGCATATTGTGGTTTACGGCGACGGCATAACACAGCGTTATTTCATGCCTGTTTATCAAACTAATCCAGAGAAATTCCTTGTTGTTCAGCAGTTTAGGAATCCGGATGTTTGGCTTTTGGAGTATAAACCCGAGCGCGGTTACACGGGACAATGGAAAGATGGGAAAAAAGAAGGGCATGGCTCTTACGTATATCCCGACGGAAAAAAATATGTGGGCTCGTGGAAAAACGATAAAATGAACGGTCAAGGCGTACTCTACGATGCGGCAGGCAATGTTGTGCGGCAAGGTGTTTGGCTTGACGGTAAATTTCAAAACGAAAACCGGGAAAAATGATAAAGAAATTATCTGTAATAATACCTGTTTACAATGAGCAGGACAGCATACATCTTATTCTTGATAAGGTGCTGTCGGTGACTTTGATAAACGGAATAGAAAAGGAATTGATAATCGTAAACGACTGTTCCACAGACAATACGGCGCAGGTTTTGGATGAGTACGTGAAAAGCGCGGTAAGTCACGATATAAAATTGTATCATCACGAAGTAAACAAAGGAAAGGGTGCAGCCTTGCATACCGGGATATCGAAAGCCACAGGCGATTATTTGATTATTCAGGATGCCGACCTCGAATACGACCCCAACGAATACAACAAGCTTTTACGTCCTGTGGTTGACGGTTTTGCCGATGTGGTTTACGGCTCCCGTTTCGAGGGGGGAAATCCCCACCGCATCTTGTTTTTTTGGCACAGCTTGGGCAATAAGTTTCTCACCTTTTTATCGAATATGTTTACAAATCTCAACCTCACCGATATGGAAACATGCTATAAGCTGTTCGATACCAAGGTGATACAGTCGCTCAATCTGAAAGAGAATCGCTTTGGTTTTGAGCCTGAAGTAACGGCTAAGATTTCGCGGGTGAAAGGAATCAGGATTTACGAAGTGGGAATTTCGTACTACGGACGAACCTTCGAGGACGGCAAAAAAATAGGCTGGCGCGATGGCATGAGGGCGATTTATTGCATTTTGAAATATAATATTTGGGACAGGAAATCATGAGCGAATTTCAGTTTAAAGAGTACGACAAGGAGGGGATGGAGACCCTTGAAGCCATATCGCAAGCCACAAACTTCAACAGGTGGATGTTTGAGACAATACAACCTTTTTGTAAGGGAAAAATTTTTGAAATAGGCTCGGGAATAGGAAATATTTCTTCGCAATTCATTGAAAACGGTTTTAAGATTACAGTATCGGATATTCGTGATGTATATTGCTCGTATCTGACGGACCATTACGCACAAAAGGTTGAAGATGTGGTTAATATGGATATTGTTGATCCGGCCTTCGATGAAAAACACAAAGAGTTGTTCGGGAATTTCGATACGGTTTTCGCTTTGAATATCGTGGAGCATGTGGAAGATGACAGTCTTGCCATAGCCAACGCAAAAAAGCTTCTGAAAGAAGGTGGCAACCTTATTATTTTGGTGCCTGCTTATGCAAGTCTTTACAACAGATTCGATAGGGAGCTGGAGCATTACCGGCGCTACACTTTGAAGACCTTGGCGGAAATATTCGAGGCCAATGATTTGGAAATTATTCATAGGCAGTATTTCAACTTTGCGGCGATAGCCGGCTGGTGGTTTAGCGGCTCTGTTTTGAAGAAAAAAACCATCCCCAACGGACAGATGAAACTTTACGATAAACTTGTTCCGGTTTTCAAACTGATTGATAAAATAATTTTAAACAAAGCAGGTATAAGTGCCATAAGCGTTGGGCGGAAAAGCTAATGATAATTAAGCAAGATGGAAATAGAAAAAGAATCCTTGTTCGGAAAAAGCCTTGACGAGATTTTAGAGAGCGTTGCGGCCTTGGGAATGCCGAAATTTACCGGCAAACAGATATCACGGTGGCTATACAAAAAGCAAGTTCGTTCCTTTGATGATATGCTTAATATATCATTAAAAAACAGAGAGTTATTAAAGGATAATTACACAATAGCTCGAAGTGAGGTTGTCAGCGTTCAGGAGTCGGCGGACGGCACGAAGAAATATCTTTACAAAACCGGCGGCGGGCGTTTTATAGAGTCGGCATATATCCCCGAAGCCAAGCGGAGCACTCTTTGTTTGTCAACGCAGGTCGGCTGCAAGATGGGCTGTGAATTTTGTGCCACCGGAAAGCAAGGGTTTAACGGCCATCTTACTGCGGCTGAGATTGTTAATCAGCTGTTTAGCCTTCCTGAGTTTTCTGCCGTTACCAACATTGTTTACATGGGTATGGGCGAGCCCCTCGACAACTACGAAGCCGTAAGAAGTAGTCTTGATTTACTTACGGCGGAATGGGGCTACGCCATGAGTCCGCGGCGCATAACGGTTTCCACGGTTGGTCTTATCCCGCAGTTGAAACGCTTGATAGAGGAGACGCAAGTGCACATTGCCGTGAGCCTTCATTCGCCTTTCGACAAAGAGCGTGCTTCATTTATGCCGGTGGAAAATAAATACAAAGTGAAGGATGTCGTCGATTTGCTGAAGAAATACGACTGGCGAGGTCAGCGACGAATATCTTTTGAATATATTGTGTTTGAGGGCATTAACCACAGTGATGCCCATGTGAAAGAGTTGGCGCGATTGCTTAACGGTCTGCGGTGCAGGATAAATTTGATACGCTTTCATGAGATTCCCGGCAGCCGCTTCGGCACCACCCGCGACGAAAGCATAGAGACTTTCAAAGAGCAACTGAACAAAAAAGGAATTCTAACGACCATAAGAGCTTCCCGCGGTCAGGATATCGACGCTGCCTGCGGATTGTTGAGCACCAAAATGATGTAGAGGCAGGGGAGAGCCCCGGTTACTTAGTGTCTTTCTATAATGTCATTAAAATTAAAAAAACAAAATCTAATAATTATTGTATTTTTTGTTTTCGCCCGGTAATTGCAGTAATTTTACCGAGCCAAAAACAATAAATTATAAAGCTATGGATTTAGGGACAACTTATATGGGAATTGCATTGAAAAACCCTGTTATTTTCGGTGCATGCAGCCTTTCGTCTAATTTGAAAAATTTGGAAAAAATTCAACGTGCCGGAGCTGCAGCCGTGGTGTATCGTTCACTATTCGAGGAACAACTGCATCTCGAAAATTTGGAAATTAGCGAGGCTGCAGGCGAGTTTGGCAACAGGATGCAAGAGGCCTCAGGCTTTATGCCGAGCTTCGAGCATGCGGGCCCGCGTGAATATCTGATGCAGCTGAAAGAGGCCAAATCGGTACTCGAGATTCCTCTATTTGCAAGCCTTAATGCCATTTACGAGGAAAGTTGGATTGACTATGCGCGACGTATTGAAGACATAGGCGTTGACGGTATTGAACTCAATTTTTATTCGGTGCCCAGCGAGATGGATTCCGGAGCTTTCGAGGCTCTTGACTGGCAAATAGAAATTCTTACAAAAATTCGTAAGGTTGTTGAAATTCCTATTGCTGTTAAGCTAAGTCCTTATTATTCAAATCCTTTGCAGATAATAGCGCGTATGGAGGCTGCCGGCGCAGAAGCCTTTGTGCTTTTCAACAGGTTTTTCCAACCCGATATCGATTTGGAAAAAGAAGAGCTGGTTTTCCCTTATAATCTTTCGGGAGAAAACGACTATCGTTTGGCAATGCGTTTTGCAGGTCTTCTTTACGGCAATATCGATGCTTCCGTTTGCGCTTCCAACGGAATTTATACAGGCTACGATGTGGCAAAGGTCATTCTTGCCGGCGCCGATGCCGTGCAGGTTGTCAGCACTATTTATAAAAACGGGATTGGTCAGATTAACCTGATTATTAATCAGTTGAAATCTTTTATGGAGTCGAAATCCTATGATAAATTAGATGACTTCAGGGGCAAGATGTCGAAGAGCAGAATCAACGACCCCTTCGCCTACAACAGGGCTCAATACATAGATATCTTGATGAATACGCGCGATATCTATAAGAAATATCCTTTGGTGTAAGACCGCGCGAGGCTTATGCTTATGAGGTGACGTGTTGACGAATCAAAAAAGGCTATCCAACAGCTGGTCATCCACCAAGTTAGGCATTGTTATCTTTAGATTCTTTTCTGCTTTCATAGCTCTGTCGGCGGTAAACATAGCACCATCGTTACGTGCCCACGAGCGACGAGCTATGCCATTGTTGACATCCCAGAAAAGCATCATTTTCAGTCGTCTGTCGGCATCTTGACTGCCGTCGAGCACCATTCCGAAGCCTCCGTTTATCACTTCGCCCCAGCCTACGCCGCCGCCATTGTGTATCGACACCCAAGTGGCACCGCGGAAGCTGTCGCCGATAACGTTTTGAATGGCCATATCAGCCGTGAAAGAGGAACCGTCGTAGATGTTGGATGTCTCGCGAAAGGGAGAGTCCGTCCCCGACACGTCGTGGTGGTCGCGTCCCAAAACTACGGGAGCACTGATTTCGCCTTTTCGAATGGCATCGTTGAAAGCAGCGGCAATTTTAATGCGTCCTTCGGCATCGGCATATAAAATGCGTGCTTGCGAGCCTACCACCAGCTTGTTTTGCTTGGCTTCTCTAATCCATTTCACATTGTCTTTCATCTGTTGCGAGATTTCGGGAGGGGCCGTTTTCGACATCTCTTCAAGCACACGGGCGGCTATGTTGTCGGTGGTCTCCAGGTCTTCGGGTTTTGATGAGGTGCATACCCAGCGGAAAGGACCGAAGCCGTAATCGAAGCACATGGGGCCCATAATATCCTGAACATAAGAAGGATAACGGAAGCTGCCGTCCTCATTCAAGATGTCGGCGCCGGCACGACTCGATTCCAAAAGGAAGGCGTTGCCGTAGTCGAAAAAGTAGGTGCCGCGGGCAGTATGTTTGTTGACGGCCGCCACATGACGACGCAACGTTTTGCGTACTTCTTCTTTGAATTTCTCGGGGTCATGTGCCATCATTTCGTTGCTTTCGTCGTAGCTGTAGCCAACAGGGTAATAGCCGCCCGCCCAAGGGTTGTGCAGCGATGTTTGGTCGGAGCCCAAATCAACGAGTATGTTTTCTTCATCAAGACGTTCCCACAAGTCAACCACGTTGCCGAGATATGCCAAGGACACCACCTCGCGTGCTGCTTTGGCTTTGCGTATGCGCGGTATCAGCTCATCGAGGTCTTCGTGCAACTCGTCAACCCAACCTTGGCTGAAACGTTTTTTGGCAGCGGCAGGGTTTACCTCTGCAACCACGGTGATGCAGCCCGCTATATTTCCCGCTTTGGGTTGTGCTCCCGACATGCCGCCGAGGCCGGCAGTAACGAACAGTTTGCCCGAAAGACCTTCGCCGTGTTTTTCTATTTTTCTGCCGGCATTTAAAATGGTGATGGTAGTGCCGTGCACAATACCTTGGGGGCCGATGTACATAAATGAGCCGGCGGTCATCTGTCCGTATTGCGAAACGCCGAGGGCGTTAAAGCGCTCGTAATCATCGGGTTTTGAGTAGTTTGGAATGACCATGCCGTTGGTAACTACAACGCGTGGCGCATCTTTATGGGAGGGGAAAAGCCCCATGGGATGCCCCGAATACATTACCAAGGTTTGCTCGTCAGTCATTTGCGACAAATATTTCATTGTCAGGCGATATTGTGCCCAATTTTGAAAAACGGCACCATTGCCGCCATAGGTTATCAGCTCGTGAGGATGCTGTGCCACGGCAGGATTTAAGTTGTTGCTAATCATTAACATAATGGCAGCCGCCTGCCTCGATTTATGGGGAAATTCATCAATGGAACGCTCGTACATTTTATAGGCCGGCCGGTAACGATACATGTAAATGCGCCCGTATTTTTTCAACTCGTCGGCAAACTCGCGGGCGAGTACTTTATGATGTTTTTCGGGGAAGTACCGCAGTGCGTTTCTGATGGCAAGTTTTTTCTCTTCTTTACTTAAAATATCCTTGCGCACAGGCGCGTGGCTAACGGATGTGTCGTAAACGGGCTCCGGCGGCAGTTCGTCCGGAATGCCCTGAATTATATCCTTTTGAAACTCTTCGAGTGTCATAATTCTATGCTTTTAGGGTTTAAAAATATCGGCTTCAAAAGTAAGTATTTTTCAAAGAAAAAAGGAGTTGTTTTGATGAAAACAAAAATGAAAATATGAGCAAAGCCGACTTGCCGGTCATCGATAATCGACTTGCACCGCCAGCGGATTAAGCCTGCGTATTTTCTTTTGAATAGAAAGCAACTCATTGAGCTTTTCGTCCAATTCTTCCATGATTTTTTCCCTCTTGCCGGTGAAATAGTTTTTCAGATTACCGAACATATTTTTATAATATTCGATGCCGTCGTTAATATTTCCGGCAAAGCGTTCGAGATGAGCTATATCTTTGTTGTTGAGTGTCTTATCCTTTTGATTTTCCACTTTGTTTTTCAAAAAATCAATGTACAAGCCGAGTTCTTTAACAAACATATTCGGGCGGTTTGTGCCTTCCGTCAGGTTGGTGCGCCCGTATATATGGTCGATCATTTCCTTTAAAACCGTTGTTTTTGAAAAATAAGCCATATTCGGGCCGGGACAGACGGATATGCCTTTGCCTACTTTTTGAGTGTCAATACCGTGTGATATCATTGCGGAAGTGCCGAGTCCCACGCAGATGCAGGATTTTTCAACAATCTTATCGTATTCTTTATTGTACTGATTTTCCGGCAGATTCATCTTTTTCAAAGCCTTGATTTTCAAACTCTGATAGGTGCGCGAGGCGGTGCACAAGCCCCTTTTAGAGAGGTCTTTGTTAAGCATAACGTATTTCTTGGGGCATGACGAGCCGGGTCGTCCCGAGGCTTTCAACAAATCTCTTTCTTTGTCTTTGCTGTTGTCTCTCAGGTTGTTAAACGGGACGCCAAGGGGTGAAATGTCACTCAGATACAAATCTTTTTCGCGGGCGCGTGCAAGGCTTTCCAGTGTTGCATTGTCAACCGTTGTGGCTTCCGGTACGAGCAGAAACGGGGAGCCCCAGCCTACCGAATCGAGGTGGTAATTTTCCAATAGAAAGCTGTGTTCTTCGGATGTGCCCACTCCGCCTTGAGCACTTATGCGCAGCGACAACACGGCTTTGTTTGTTCTAATATTTTTTGCTTCCAGAGCTTTTCGGTAGATGTCGTTGACGGAAAACAGCAACTCCTCCCTTCTTTCCTTAAACTCTTCGAGGATGGGACCCATTAAAAAACCATCGGAAGCAAAGGCGTGACCACCGCAGTTGAGACCCGACTCTACACGATATTCCGACACCCATAATCCTTTCTTTGCCAGATATTTACCTTGAATTAGTGCTGATTTGAAATCGCTGACCTTCAGAGTTATTTTTTTCCTCAGTTTGCCGCTTTCGTCGGGATAAAAATCGTTGAAATTTTCCATATAAGAGTACAAACGCGGGTTCATTCCCGCCGATAAAATCACGGAGCCTTCTACTTCGCTCGCTGCAAAACCGCGTAGTGCCGCATGTGCATCATTAAACTCCACAGGCAGCTCTTTTCCTTTACGGTAGTTGGTTTTGTCAACTTTAGTCATAATGTTTACGTCGATGCTGCCGGCTTTAAGTCTGTTTTTCAGCTTGTTAAATGTGTCTCCAAGATTTGGTAAGGAAGGAAATCCATTCATAAACTCCTGTTTTAGAGCGGAATAATCGGGCAGGTAATTGATGTATTCCTTCACCCTGTCACTCCTTTCGTTTACCGAATCTTTCAAGGTTCGCATCTTTTCCTCAACGACCTCATTCATAAGGTTTAAATAGGCGGTAATGCGCTTTGCCCTGTAGTCATCAACTTTTTCGGAAATTTCCATATAATCCAAACCGAGTTTCTCGGAATATACCTTACGCAAGTTTTCGATAAGGATGTCGTCAACAAGAGAAATTACCGACGAAATGCCGAGATGTGCTACTTTGAAAGGGGTGTCGAGTGTGTATCCTATGCCCATTACGGGAATGTGGAAACTGTGTGTGTTATTCATAAATAAAAATAAAGACTGATTTTTTCATGTTTGCATTAAAAACCGGTGTGTGAACAAAATTACGATGCAAACATAGACTATAAAAGATAGCCCTCGATTTTTAATACTTGTCTTTTGCTTAATAAATGTTAAGGGGCAATTTTTGTCTTCTTGTGCCTTGAGAGCTGTTTTTTGATTGTGTAAAGCGGGAGGATTTAATATTAGGGTGCGCTGCACCTTGATTTTCATTATGTTATGAACCTTTTCTATAAAGATTAGCAGTGTGCTGCACCTTATTTTGTGTCGTGCACAAGGCTTCTATTTGGTTTCGGCGCGGAGCACCTAAATATTTGTAAAAACCGTCGAACGAGAGGACTCCAAGGTGTGGAGCACCGCGATATTTCCCCTCCAAAAAAACGGAAAAATGATTTTTTGTCCGACAAAATAAAATATTAAACTCCGACATATACCGTCGGGGTATTGAAAATCCTTACGCTTTTCTATTTTCCTTTAAAATCAGCTCGGCTTTTGAAAGGATTTTGATGTACTTTTGCCTCCTTAAATTTTATAAGGAAAAGTTATGGCACAAAAACCATCGATACCTAAGGGGACACGTGACTTTTCTCCTCTCGAAATGGAGAGAAGAAATTATATATTCTCCACTATTACAGACGTTTACAGAAAATACGGCTATAAGCAGATTGAGACACCTGCCATGGAAAACTTATCGACGCTCATGGGAAAATACGGTGATGAGGGCGATAAATTGCTTTTCAAGATTCTGAATTCCGGTGATTTTCTATCGAAAGTTGACAAAGAGACGCTTGAAGCCGGTGACTACAAAAAACTCATTTCGCGCATTGCCGAAAAGGGCTTGCGATACGACCTTACCGTGCCCTTTGCCCGTTACATCGTTCAGCATCGCAACGAGATTACTTTTCCTTTTAAAAGGTTTCAAATTCAGCCTGTTTGGCGTGCCGACAGACCTCAGCGCGGGCGCTATCGCGAGTTTTTTCAGTGCGACAGCGACGTAATCGGCAGCAAGTCTCTATTGAATGAGGTGGAGTTGGTACAAATCATCGATGAGGTCTTTACCAAACTTGGCATAAAAGTGATTATACGGCTGAATAACAGAAAGATACTTGCCGGGATTGCCGATGCTATGGGCTATCCTGAAAAGTTGACGGCTATTACCGTTGCCCTTGATAAAATCGACAAAATAGGGCAGGAGAACGTGATGAACGAGATAGAGAGTTTGGGTGTGGGCAAGGATGCTTTGAGCTTGTTCGAAACCATTGTAAACCTCAACGACAACGATACCGCTACCAAATTCAACTGCCTGAAGGAGATAATAGGGGAGACCGAAGCCGGCGCCAAGGGTATTTTCGAGATGAAGGAAATATTTGAATTAACGGAGCCTTTGAACATAAGCAATGAGGTGAAATTCGACTTAAGCCTTGCCCGTGGTTTGAACTATTACACGGGCACTATTTTCGAGGTTGTGGCAGCGGATGTTAAAATGGGAAGTATCTGTGGCGGTGGGCGTTACGACGACCTTACGGGTATTTTCGGACTTAAGGATATGTCGGGTGTGGGCGTTAGTTTCGGTGCCGACCGCATCTACGATGTGCTAAATGAATTGGAGGCTTTTCCGCCCTCGGTGGCTGCCGGCACTCGTGTTATGTTGGTGAATTTCGGAGAAACGGAAGCCCGTTTTGCCTTGGGCATGATAGAAAAAATAAGGGCAAAAGGCATAAGCGCCGAACTTTATCCCGATGCTGTGAAGTTGAAAAAGCAAATGAATTATGCCGACAAAAACAACATTGCTTACGTGCTTATGGTTGGAAAGGACGAAATAGATACCGGTATTTTCACCCTTAAAAATATGGAAAACGGCGAGCAGAAAAAATTAAGCTTTGAACAAATTATTGACATATTGCGATGATATATTTGCTGCTTTGCATCCTTGTTTCGGTTACTATCCTGATTTTGTTCAGGTCATTCTCACACATTGGCGTCGATAGGAATAACACGATAATAATCAGTTATTTAGTGTCGTTTATTCTGGCTTTTCTCACCAGAAACAAAGCTTTGGAGTTGGCCGAATTGCCGCATTACGGATGGTTTTACACAGGCCTTGTGATAGGAGTTACTTTCTATGTGGGCTTTCAACTTTTTGCATTATCAGCCAAAAAAATAGGTTTGGCAATAACGTCGGTTTCGGCGAATATGTCCGTTGTGGTGCCCGTAATCATAGCCATGGTATTTTACAACGAAACCGTAAGTATCGGAAAGATAGGCGGTCTTTTGCTTGTTTTGGTTTCTTTTTATCTTATTTTTAAAAAAGAAAAACATATAAAGCTGGATAAGCATTTTATCTATTTCCCTATTTTGCTTTTTGTCTTTAACGGGCTAAATGCCTCATTGTTAGGTTTTAGCGATAAGATTGGCGCTTCCGATTACAAGCTGCTTTTTATGTCGCTTATTTTTTTGTCGGCCTTTGTTTTCGGCGGTCTTTCCAATTTTTTCAACAAAAGCAGAAAAAAGCTCGATTTGCGCAGTTTATTGGCGAGCCTGTTGCTCGGCATCTTAAATTACGCCTCCACAATGCTGATTTTGAAGTCGTTGTCGCTTGTCCCCGACAGCATCTTTTTCCCAATATACAATTCGGGATATATCGCTCTGTCGGCGGTTTTCGGTTTTCTCTTGTTTAAAGAAAAACTCAGAACCGTCAACACGGTGGGCATTGCGGTGGCGGTTTTGGCTATCATAATTATAACCTCAGGCTTGTAATGGATTTGTTTTCAGATACATATCGAACTATCAAGGAGCCTGTGGAGGGCTTGTTTAAAGACAGGGGCAGTCGTTTTATCGCGAGGGCTTTTCCTGTGCGCAGGGAGGAGGAAGTGAAAGAAATTTTGTCGAAATTGCGTCGTGAATATCACGATGCGCGTCATCATTGCTATGCCTACATTTTAGGTCCTTCAAAATCGGCTTACCGTATCAACGACGACGGCGAGCCGTCGGGCACCGCCGGAAAACCCATCCACGGGCAACTGCTAAGCCGCGACCTTACCGACATTATAGTGGTGGTAATCAGATATTTCGGAGGAGTGAAGCTGGGCATTCCCGGCTTGATAAATGCCTATCGTGAAGCCACCAAAGACGCTCTCGATAAAGCTGTTATTGTTGAAAAGCTTGTTACCGATAAGCTGATAATAGAGTACGATTATCCGCTTATGGATGTGGTGATGAGGTTTTTAAAAGAAAAAAATATAGAGATAATAAATACCAAATTCGAGCTTAACTGCAGGGTTGAGATAGCAGTGCGACGTAGTGAAACCGAGCAAGTTACTAATAGTCTTGGGGCTGTCCATGGTGTTGTTGTAACTCCCGCCTGATTTTATTGGAGAAAAATAGATTTCCGGGAAAGTTTTATATAAAACACTGATTCTCTGTTGTGTGAGTTGCCTTATTTATTAAGGATTTCCTGAGGGCGCCCTGTTGGGCACCCTCAGGAAAATTTTACCCGCATTTCGAATATCCGCAGCTTGAGCAGGTGAGGCAGCCCTCTTTGTAAACCAGCGCAGCTTCGCCGCACTCCGGACATTTATTCTTTTGGTCAACGGTGCCGTCGGGTATGAATTTCTTTATAGCTCTTACCACGCCGGCTTTCCATGTGTTGATGGTGTCGGTTTCGAAGTGCAAGTTATTTACAAGGTCAACCACGAAGGGTATGGGCATGCCGTGACGCAGTATTCCTGAAATAAGCTTGGCATAGTTCCAATATTCTTTGTCGAAGGCTCTCGATAATCCCCTGTAAACCTGTATCATGCCGCCTTTATCTTCGTATTCGAAGTCGTAGCGTTTGCGGTTTTTCTCTGTTCTGTTTTTAACGACCCAGCCTTTTGTAACGAATCCCGGGATGATGAAATCCTCCGATTTTCCGGTGAAAATCTCGTAGGGGCGTCCCTTGTAGAGTCCCATCACGGCTATCCATTTTTCCTTATTGTTGGTGAATCTGACAACCTCGGCTTCGAGTCTGTCGGGGCGTTTCGGAGCTTTGGTCTCTTTAAAGTCGGTGTCGTCTTCTTTCTCTTCTTTTTTCACCAAAACACCGGTGCGGGAGCCGTCGCGATAAACGGTCATGCCCTTGCAACCCGATTTCCAAGCTTCTTCGTAGATTTTTCCTATCAACTCTTCGTCCACATGTTGGGGCACGTTTACGGTTACCGAGATGGAGTGGTCAACCCATTTTTGAACAGCACCTTGCATATGCACTTTGGCAACCCAATCCACGTCGTTGGCTGTGGCTCCGTAATAGGGCGATTTTTTGATGATTTCGTTCAACTCGTCGCCTTCCATTTTCATTACTTCGTCAACATTGTAGCCGTTTACTTCAAGCCATGTTATAAACTTGTGATGGAATACGTTATAAGTTTCCCAACTGTCTCCCGTTTCGTCCACAAACGACACTTTAGCACCTTTATCGTTGGGGTTTACTTTGCGATTTCGTTGGTAGCTTATCATAAACACGGGTTCTATTCCCGAGCTGGTTTGAGCCATCATGGAAGTGGTGCCCGTAGGAGCTATGGTCAGCAAAGCAATGTTTCTGCGGCCGTGTTTTTTCATGTCCTCTTCCAATCCGGGAGCGGCATCCCAAAGGCGACGCAGGAAGGGGTTGTTTTTCTCTCTTTCGTAGCTGTAAATGGGGAAGGCGCCTCTTTCTTTTGCCAGATTTACCGATGACTTATATGCCTCTATTGCAAGGAATTGGTGCACGTCAACGGAGAAATCGATGGCCTCTTTGGAGCCGTATTTGAGACCCATGGCTGCCAGCATATCGCCTTCGGCGGTAATGCCGATGCCGGTCCGGCGTCCCAATTCGGTTTTCTTGTGAATGTTGAGCCAAAGGTTTCTTTCCACTTGTTTGAGCTCTTCCGATTCGGGGTCGGCGTCAATTTTGGCAATTATGCGGTCGATTTTTTCCTGTTCAAGGTCGATTATGTCATCCATAATGCGCTGAGCCATATGGATATGCTTGCTAAACAAGCGTGCATTGAATTTAGCTTCGGGAGTAAAAGGATTTTCCACGTAGCTGTATAAGTTGATGGCCAAAAGGCGGCAGCTGTCGTATGGGCAGAGTGGAATCTCGCCGCAGGGGTTTGTGGAAACGGTTTTAAATCCCAGGTCGGCATAGCTGTCCGGCACTGATTCATTTATCACCGTATCCCAAAACAAAATTCCGGGCTCGGCCGATTTCCATGCATTGTGAACGATTTTTTTCCACAACTCTCGCGCACGTATGGTCTTTGTGTATTTGGGATTTTCCGCATCAATGGGATATTGTTGAACGAAGTCCGTATCATTGATAACGGCTTTCATAAAGTCGTCGGTAATCTTAACGCTGACATTGGCACCAGTAACTTTGGTTGAGTCCATTTTAGCATCAATAAAACTCTCGGAATCAGGATGTTTTATGGAAATGCTAAGCATTAGGGCTCCGCGGCGTCCGTCTTGAGCAACCTCGCGTGTGGAGTTGGAATAGCGCTCCATAAAAGGAACGATGCCCGTGCTTGTCAAGGCGCTGTTTTTCACCGGGCTGCCTTTGGGACGTATGCCGCTGAGGTCGTGACCCACACCGCCGCGACGTTTCATCAGCTGCACTTGCTCTTGGTCTATTTTCATTATGCCGCCGTAGCTGTCGGAGGGGCCTTCGTTACCTATTACAAAACAATTGCTGAGGCTGCCTACTTGTTTGTCGTTGCCAATGCCTGCCATGGGGCTGCCTTGCGGCAAAATATATTTAAAGTTTTTTATCACCTCGTAAATCTCTTCGTGAGACATGGGGTTGGGGTATTTCTTTTCAATTCGGGCTAACTCGGCAGCTATCCTGTGGTGCATATCGTCGGGTGTCAGTTCGAAAAATACATCGTTGCTGTCCTTAAGCGCATATTTTCGTGCCCATACCGATGCGGCCAATTCGTCACCGTTAAAATATTCTGTGGATGCTTTCACCACTTCTTCCTCGGTGTAAGTCTTCAGCTCATCTTTCTTGTTAAGCTCTTGCTGCTGCTCTGTCGCAGGCGCCTCCAATACCATTTCTTTTTCTTCCATTTTCATTTCTTCCTCCGGTTTCACTTTGCTTTTGTTTCTCGACTCGATTAATTTATCGTAGCTGCCGTTGTCGGTTTTCGCACGGTCGTCAAGTCCCGTGGCAGCCTCATAATCTACCTGATGAAATAAATCGTTTTCAGCCATTGTCTTGTAATTTATTAAATTATTGATTGTCAGTCTATAACCTTTGACGGATATTCCCCCAAATGCGATTACGAATATATGGCAAGATTTTCTTTTGGATACAGGGTAATTATTAACAAATTTTCTAAGTTTTCAACTTTTCGGGCTAAGTGTTTGAATTTTAAAGTTTAAAAGGCAATTACTTAAAGTGTCTTTGTTACTTTATTGATTATCAATAAATTAAACTAAAAATATTTTTCAGGTTTTCTTTGTCTCAATGGCTCTGATTTCCCTGTAAAATCGGAATTTCCGACCGAAAAACAGGTTCTGAAATAAAGCTTTGTTGAAGTTAACGTTTAACACAAATAATTATTGTTTTTCAAAGAACATCCGGTTTTATTTTTTTAGTTAAAGCAAAAATATATTTTTTATATTTGTGCCGTTAATTAAACCTAATAGCAAAGCGATATGGAAGAAAAGAGAGAGCAGCCGATAGTTTTTACCAAGAAATTGAGAGCGGGAAAGAGGACTTATTTTTTTGACGTGAAAGAAACCGGCGGAGGAGAATACTACCTTAGTTTAACGGAGAGCAAACGTTTTTTCGACAAAATTGAAGGGAATTTTTATTATAAAAAAAGGAGTCTCTTTTTATATAAGGAGACCATGAAAGCCTTTTTGGAAGATTTAACGGAGGCGATAGATTTCATTGAAAAAAACCAAGGATTCGACGATAATCGTTTTGACAATGAAGAGTATTCCGACGGTGAATAAGTATTGAATAAAATTCGCCGTCATAGCATTTTCAAGAGAATTTTTATTAATATATTTGCAATTGCTTTGCAAAGTATGGTTTGCCGGCTCCGTAATAGAGCTTAAGGGCGTAAATATTTTGCGTATGCGAGAGTTGATTTCGATACTTATTTTGTTGTAAACCAAATATCTAAGTCATGAAACTAACATATTACGGGCACGCATGCTGGGGGGTTGAAGTGAAAGGCAAAAAGCTTTTGTTCGACCCGTTTATTTCGCCAAACGAGCTGGCTTCTCACGTCAATGTTGATGAGATTGAAGCCGATTATATTTTAATAACTCACGGTCACGAAGACCATGTGGCCGATGTTGAAGCCATTGCCAAACGTACCGGCGCCAAAGTTGTCTCCAATTTCGAGATTGTAAACTGGTTTGGAGCCAAAGGCATTGAAAATATTCATCCTATGAATATTGGCGGTAAGTGGAAATTCGACTTCGGCACCGTGACTTACTTCACGGCGCAACATTCGTCTTCGATGCCCGACGGAAGCTACGGCGGCAACCCCGGAAGCTTTATCGTCGAAACCGAAGAAGGCAACTTTTATCATCCCGGCGACACGGGCTTGATGGAAGACATGAAACTGATTCCCATGCTTACCGATTTGGATTTTGCCCTGCTGCCCATCGGCGACAATTTTACCATGGGGATAAAAGAGGCCGTTATTGCCGCCGGATTTATAGAGTGCGACAATATCTTTGCAATGCACTATGACACATTCGGTTACATTGTTGTTGACAAGGACGAAGCCAAGGCGGCTTTTGAAAAAGCAGGCAAAAAACTCACTTTTGTGGAAATCGGAAAAACCGTTAACGTATAAAATTTAACATGGGTAAAGTAATTGCAATAGCAAATCAAAAAGGCGGTGTGGGCAAAACCACCACCGCCATTAATTTGAGCGCAGCTCTCTCCATTCTGGAATTTAAAACACTGCTGATAGATGCCGACCCTCAGGCCAACGCCACCTCGGGTGTGGGTTTCGACCCCAAGATTATCAAAACCAGCATCTACGAATGCATAATCGACGACGTGAAGCCCAAGGACATAATCCTTGAAACGGGGACGCCCGGCCTCGACCTTATTCCGGCGCATATCGACCTTGTGGGTGCCGAAATAGAGATGATAAACCTGCCCAATCGCGAGAAAATGATGCAGAAGGTCGTTAACCAAATAAAGGATGATTACGACTTTGTGATAATCGACTGCTCGCCTTCGTTGGGCTTGATAACGGTGAACTCCCTTGCTGCCGCCGATTCGGTGATTATTCCGGTGCAGTGCGAATATTTTGCCCTCGAGGGTCTCGGTAAATTACTGAACACCATTAAGATAGTTCAGGAGAGAATAAATCCCGAGTTGGATATCGAGGGCATCTTGCTGACGATGTTCGACCAACGTTTGCGCTTGTCGAAACAGGTTGTTCAAGATGTGCGCAACCACTTCGAATATATCGTTTTCGACACAATTATTCACCGTAACACACGTTTGGGAGAGGCGCCGAGTTTCGGTGAGCCCATCATGATTCACGATATAAATTCAAAAGGCTCAACGAATTATTTGAACTTGGCGCGGGAGATTCTGCAGAAAAACGATATGACAAAAATTAAATCCAAGGATAAAAAGATAGTTTAAGAATGGAGAAGAAAAGAGGATTGGGAAAAGGGCTCGACGCCCTGCTCGGAGGAAATTACTCCACAAAAGATACCACAGATGTGCGTGGCGGTGAGCACGTGGTGCGCGGTGGCATCTTCGAAATAGACATTGACAAAATAGAGGCTAACCCCACGCAGCCGCGGGCCGAGTTCGACGAAGACAGCCTTGTGGAGCTTACCGAATCGGTGAAATCCATGGGGATAATTCAGCCCATCACCCTGCGGCGCATCGACAGGCATCACTACCAGATTATTTCGGGCGAGAGGCGCTTTCGTGCCGCTAAAGCCGCAGGTCTGAAATTCATTCCCGCTTATATCCGTGAAGCCGACGACAATCAGATGTTTGAAATGGCTCTTGTGGAAAACATTCAGCGCGAAGACCTTAACCCCATTGAAATAGCTTTGAGCTATCAAAAGCTTACCGATGAATTTAACTTATCGCCTGATGACCTTGCTGCCAAAGTAGGTAAAAAACGCTCCACCGTTATTAACTTTCTCCGCCTTTTGAAACTCCCCGATAAAATCCAATATGCCGTAAAACAAAAGCAGATTTCCATGGGGCATGCGCGCGCTTTGATAAATGTTGCAAACGATGACGACAAGGAGAAAATTGTGGAAGAAATAAAGGTTAAAGGTCTGTCTGTGAGGCAGGTAGAAGAAATGGTGCGCAAACTTGCAGCGGCAAATAAAAAAACGAGTAAGCCTGCCGCTAACGTACTGCCCGCACGTTATAAATCGATGCAGGAAGAGCTAGGCTTGAAATATTCCACAACTGTTCGCATAAAAAGAAATTTGAAAGGCAAGGGCAGCATCACTCTGGCTTTTTCCTCCGATGAGATGCTTGAGGAATTTCTGAAAAAACTTAAATAACTGCCATGAGAGCGGGCCTATACATCTTTTTTCTTGCAACGCTTTTGTTGCCTTTGACTTCTGCCGGACAGCAGCAAAGTGCCGACACCACAGCAAGAGAAAGCGAAAAAGCCGCTCATGTTCATTCCCCCAAAAAAGCCGCTTGGCTTTCGGTGATGCCCGGCTTGGGACAGATTTACAACAAAAAATATTGGAAAGTGCCTATAATCTATGCCGCTCTGGGCACCACGGCTTATTTTTGGGTTGACAACAACAAGCAATATAAAAGCTTTCGGGAGGCATACAGCAGCCGGCTCGACAACGATTTTTCAAACGACCTTATGCCTGAATACAGCACCGAGGATTTGCGGCAGCTGAAAAATTATTATTGGCGCTATCGCGATATGTCGGCCTTGATTTTTGCGGGTATTTGGGCACTAAACATCCTCGATGCGGTGGTTGATGCCCACCTCTACACTTTCGACATCAGCGACGACCTTTCCATGCGTATTCAGCCGGCGGTATCATCGATGCCAATAAGCTTCGGGAAAATACCGGCTTACGGACTTAGTTTATCATTAACGTTTTGATTATGAGTAAATTGATTATTTCGGGTTATGGCAAAATGGGTAAAGAGATTGAAAAAGAGGCTCTGAATAAAGGTTGGCAAATCCTTGCCAAAATAGACAACGGGAAACAGTGGAAAGAAAACGAAAAAGTGCTTGCCCAAGCCGATGTCATCATAGATTTCAGCACGCCGGGGACGGTTTTGGAAAATATCGGCAGAGCCTTTGAGCTCGGTATTCCCATGGTGGTGGGCACTACGGGATGGTATGAACATTTGGAAAGCATAAAGAAAGAATGTGAGCAAAGAGGCGCCGCTCTTGTTTACGGCTCAAATTTCAGCATAGGGATGAACATATTTTTTGAGATAAATAAGGAGCTCGCGCGGCTGATGAACGATTACGAGGACTATGATGTATCCATAAAAGAAATTCATCATACGGCAAAATTGGACAGTCCGAGCGGCACCGCCATAAGCCTGGCCGGCCAAATAATAGCCGGACTTGAGAGGAAGGCAACTTTTGTTAATGAAGCCACCGCGGAAAAGGGTGTGCTCGGCATTGTGTCCGAAAGGATAAAGGATGTTCCGGGGACGCATATTGTTAAATATCAGTCGGATATAGACGAGATAGAGATAAAACACACGGCTAAAAACCGTCGGGGATTTGCCAAAGGTGCTTTGTTGGCAGCTCAAATGATAAAAGGTAAAAAAGGCTTTTTCGAGTTTAACGAACTACTATTTAACAAGGTTTAACCCCATGAAGGAAAATATATTCGGAAAATTAAGGTTATTTGCAAAACAAATCAGACTAAAAATATGACAGGATTTTTTATTTTTATCATCGTTACTTCCATACCGGTTTTTATCGGTTTGATGAAAGTTTTTGAAAAAGCCGGACAAGCGGGTTGGGCGGCATTGATACCATTCTATAATGCTTATATATGGCTGAAAGTTATAGAAAAACCGCTGTGGTGGTTTATATTCGTTTTGCTGCCGTTCATCAATCTGTTTATGCTTTTTTTGATGCTTGTCGAAACGGCTAAGACATTCAACAAGAATCTGTTATGGGAACAAGCTTTGGCTGTTTTGGTGCCTTTTTACTACATTCCGTATTTGGGTTTCAGCGAAAAGGAAAAATATCAAAAGAAAGCGGAGCGGCCTGTTTTCAAAAAAACAAAGTTGCGCGAATGGACCGACGCCATCATTTTTGCCGTTGTAGCGGCAAGCATCATCAGGATGTTTATTTTCGAGGCCTATACCATTCCCACACCTTCCATGGAAAAGTCGATGCTTGTGGGCGACTATCTTTTTGTGAGTAAGTTTACCTACGGTGCGCGCATGCCCAATACTCCGCTGTCTTTTCCATTTGTACATCATACCATGCCCGGCAGTAAGACAATGAAATCCTATGTGGAATGGATAAAATTTCCTTACTACCGTTTTCCTGCCATTCGCAAGGTTAAAAACAACGACATAGTGGTTTTCAATTATCCCGACGGTGATACGGTGGCGCTGAATTATCAAAATCAAAGTTATTATGCATTGGTCAGGGAGTATGGTTGGAAAAACGTTAACAACCCCGATTTTATTCCGCCCGGGCGCTCATTGCCCATGGGAGAGGTTGTGGCACGTCCCGTTGACAAGCGCGAAAACTATATTAAAAGGTGTATTGCCATACCGGGTGACGATTTGCAAATAATTGACCAACAGGTATATATCAATGGCAAGAAGGCCGAGAATCCCGAAAAATTGCAATATCAGTATTTTATTGTGGGAAAAGACGGAGCCGTGTTTTCCAAGCGGGAGTTGGAACGTCTTAATATCAGCAGCGACGATTTCGAGATGTACAACAGCTCCATTTTCCGACAGGGATTTCACAACTACGTGATAGCCGCCATGCTAGCCAACAGCTATGCCGACACGGTTATCAAAGCCGAAGATTATCCCTATCTCGGTATATTGACGCTGACATCGAAAAATGCTAAAATATTGTCGCGCAATCCTAAAGTGAAAAAACTCGTAAGGCTTGTTTTTAGGAAAAACACACCCAATCCGGGTAATGATATCTTTCCTTTCGACCCTATAAACTATCCTTGGAATCAGGATAATTTCGGCCCTTTGCATATTCCCAAAAAAGGGGAGAC
>CAZPGC010000021.1:0-29475 GCA_964585875.1 uncultured Prolixibacteraceae bacterium
ACCAAATAAATTTTATTTTTTAATTTAGATTATCATTCTTGGCATGAACGCTAACTACCCAATATCCACCACCCAAGGTGCGCATATTCCGCTTATATCAGAACCTGCTCTTTTTGTAATTGGTTGATTGTCAGAGCTGTAAATTATTTGCTTATTTTCCATAGATTGCGGTTTATTATTCGATGCTTCAAAGATAATAACTTTTTTCATTTCTCCAATCATATTTTCAATAAATCTCCCGAGAGTTTTTTATTGCCTATATTTTTTGTGCTTACGTGGATATAGTGTCTCTTAAAAAACTATCAAATCTTCATAAAACGAGAGATTTTGGATGAGATTTTTTATATCTTTGCTTTGACTGTTGTTTTTACTACTTAGTGTCTCTTAGAAGACTATCAAATCTTCACAAAACGAGAGATTTTGGATGAGATTTTTATTTTTCCGAGACGAGGTGATGCCTTAGTATCAGCGAGTTGAGGAAAATGTAAATATCGCCGAAAGATCCGTTTTTGGTTTTTGCAGAGTTTTCTAAGAGACACTACTTATTCGACTTCCCGCTAATTGGAACGCTAAGCCGAAGCTTCTGTTTTTTATTGAGATTCAGACTATTACTTTAACCTTTAAAAACATAAAATATGAATGGGATAACACATGATGCGCAAAAGTTTTTCGATTTGCGCGATTTTGTTCAGAATGTAAAGAATTACGACGAGGCTTTGAAGGGTTTTAAATGGCCCCGTATTACCAAATTTAACTGGGCGAGTGATTACTTCGACAAAATTGCCGAGGGCAACGACAAAGCAGCCTTGATTTATGCCGACGACCGAGGCAACGAAATCACCGTAAGCTACGACGAGATGCGACGCCGCTCGAATCAAGTGGCCAATTTTTTGAGCGATTTGGGCATGCAAAAGGGTGATAGAGTGCTGATTATGATGGATACTTCGGTGGAGATTTTCGAGCTTTTCCTCGGAATAATGAAAATGGGGGGCGCTATTATTCCTGCCTCAACGCTGCTCTCTCCCGCTGATATCAGCGACCGGATTGAACGCGGAAATGTGAAATTCGTGATTGTCCATAACAAATTCCGCGAGAAAGTTGACGAGGCCGGCGAGGCGCTGAAAAGTTTAAAGGCTTTGGTGTGTGTGCGTCAGATAGCCGAAAAATGCGACTGCCTCGAGAAAGAACATATCCCCTGCTGGACCGATTACCAAGACAGCCAAGAATATCCCGAGACCTACGAACCCGGTTTTATCACCTACTCCACCGACACTTTGTTTCTGTTTTTCACCTCGGGAACGACCTCAAAACCTAAGTTGGTCATGCACCAATACCATTATCCTGTTGGCCATCTTACCACAATGTATTGGCTCGACCTTCAACAAGATGATGTGCATTACAACATAAGCTCGCCGGGTTGGGCCAAATTTGCCTGGAGCAGTTTCATAGCGCCGTGGAATGCGGGAGCCACCATTTTCACCTACAACTATCCGGCTTTTGACCCCGACAAAACGCTGGATTTTATTGAGAAATACAAAATAAGCAGCCTGTGTGCGCCGCTGAGCGTTTGGAAACTTTTTGTACTTCGCGACTTCAACAAATATAATTTCAACCTGAAAAAAATAGTGAGTGCCGGCGAACCTCTTAACCCCGAAATTTCTAATAAAGTAAAGGAACTCACCGGCTTACAGCTGCGCGAAGGTTACGGACAGACCGAAACAACGGGTTTGATTTTCACGCCCAAGGGCATGACGGCACCGGACGGCTCCATGGGTAAGGCTTCGCCCGGATATGAGATAAAGATTCTGGACGAGAAATTGGACGAGGTGTCTCCCGGTGAAGACGGCCAAATTGCGGTGGCCACCTATCCCGTGAAACCTTTGGGATTGCTGAAAGGCTACGACGACGAAGCGAAAAACAACGAAATTTTCAAAGGCGGCTGGTACCTCACCGGCGACACGGCTTATATGGACGAGCAAGGCTATGTGCATTTTATCGGCAGGGTCGATGATGTGTTCAAAAGCCTCGACTACCGCATCAGTCCCTTCGAGGTGGAAAGCGAAATTATGGAGCATCATGCCGTTTTGGAAGTGGGCGTAATTCCAACCGTTGACGACAAAGACCGCATTGTGCCCAAGGCTTTCATAGTGCTCAAACCCGACTATTTTGCCAATAAGCAAATGGCTCTGGAGCTTTTCCGCTTTATTCGCGACAACATGGCGCCCTACAAGCGGCCGCGCTCCATTGAGTTTATGAGCGAGTTTCCGAAGACCATAAGCGCCAAGGTAATGCGTAAAGATTTGCGAGCCTACGACGAAGAATTGAGGAAAAACAATCAACGCGGCAAATACGAATTCAGAGAGAAAGATTTTGCCAAAGAATTGAACCTCAGAAAACGCTGATTTCTGTTTTTGTTAAGCGGGCGAGAAGGCGTCTTCTTCCCGCCTGCTTAATGTCTTTTTCGGAAACTGTCTTTTTCATATAGGCTTATGAAAAACGCCGGGAACAAGGCTGGCGATATGCTGAATATCAATATGTAGATACAGTTCATGAACTGTATCTACATTGTAAATGTTTGATTCCGGCATAAGCGTAACGAAGTTATTGGCGTTTTTTTACAATTTATCTGTTTCTGTTTCGCAAAAGCGTTACCGAACCCTGCGCTGTGTATATTTTACTCGGCTCGGTGCCCAGCCACTGCCGGTAATGAATCACGAAAAAGTAAACACCTTCGGCAGCGGGTTGGTCGAGATAGGTACCGTCCCAGCCGTGTTTCAAATCGGTGGTATGATAAATTCTCAACCCCCAACGGCTGTATATTTTCATATCGAAGTCGAGGATATTTTGCTCTTCGGGGGTAAAATAATCGTTCAGTCCGTCGCCGTTGGGCGTAAAGACGTTGGGCAAAGTCAGCTTGGGAGGGCAGTTTTCAATGTTGATGGTATCGTAAACATAACACGTTCGTTGTTGAATCATCACCCAATATTTTCCGGGATAAAAAACTTCGGCGGTGGCACCCGTGGAAGCATCCCACCACAGATATGAATTGAAACCCACTCCGGGACTGAGCACTATACTTTGGTCGAGGCAAATAACGGTGTCGGGGCCAAGGGTGAAAACGGGGAGCGTATCCTGCCTTACCTTTATGGTGTCGCCGAGACTTTTACAACCCGCCGAGTCGGTAACCACTACGAAAAAAGTGTCGGCTTTGCTAACCCATCGCGTTCGTTTTTTGTAGCCGTCGGCCCAATAATAATCCTTAAAATAACCCAAGTCGAGCATCACCGAATCGCCTATGCAAAAAGCCGTGTCGCCCTGTGGCACAGTCACTTGCGGGGGCTGGTTTATGGTAACGGTGTCGGTGGTAACACATTTGCCGCTGTCGGCACTTACGGTTAAGATATAATCGCCGGCGGGATAGGGTTGAATAATGGCGGTGGTGTCGCCCGTTGACCACAAAAAGCTGTAGGTATAGCTCGTGTCGGGAATCAAGGCCTGAATAACGCCATTGCTGTCGCCAAAGCATTGCACGTCGGTAACATTGAAATTCATATCAACGCGGCAACCCACATAAATGGAATCGACCACCACGCAGTTGCCCGCATAAGTTACCGTCACCCAATACCATCCGGTTTTGTTCACCACAATGGTGTCGTGAGTGCTGCCCGTTGACCAGTTGTAAAGCGTGGTATAGCTGCCGTTGAAGTTGGTGGTGTTGAGCGTCACATTGCTGCCCAAAGCAAAGGTCGTGTCGTGCCCCAGACCGTAAACGTAATTGGGCCCGTTTTGAAAGAGCCAATTTTGATTGTTGTCGATATCGGTGGAAAACTGTCCGGCGTAGAAAATATTGCCGCCCGAGGCGTGGATGTCTCTCATATTTATAAAATCGCCTTCCACAACGCCCGAAGGTTTAAAAACATAGGCCGTTTGATACATCTTGGTCGATTGCAAATTTATGGCATAGCAGTTATTGCCCCTTATGCGCCAATATTTGTTTATTTTTTGTGTCCGACCTTCCTGAAAACGGTAGGTGTTTCCCGGGGCGAAAATAAGGCTGTCGAAAGTAAAGGCATTAAGGAAATTGCCGTCGTTGAAAACCGATACCTTGTTGAAAGTCACCAAAGCCGAATCTTTATTAACAAAGGTGGAAGTGCCTGTGCGTAAGTCGTATATGGATACATTGTAATAGCTTGACGCGGGCTTTCCCGCCGTAGAAAAGAGATAGTCGGTGCCGTTTTGAAAAACAATATCGGAGGTGCCGGCATCGAGAATAAGGCTATCGCTGCGAATAAGCCACTGTTTTGTAAGATAAATCTTTGAACTGCCCAGCGACAAATGTTTGTAACTCTTTGTCCAAGCGTTAAATCTCTTTGTTTTAACAGTGTGGCCGAGGGTTTGCAGATATCCGCTCAGAAAAGAAATGGAATCGTGAACCGATAAACTGTCGGTCGTTCGCCACCCTCCTTTTCCTTTGAAAACAACATATTTCACTTCGTTATTGCCTGTCCTGATAAGATTTACGGGCGTTCCCGCTTTGAAGTAAATCTCCAAATTCGACATATCTACCTGCCTGTCAATCAGAAAGCTGCCATAGATGTCGATATGTCCTTTAAAGAAATTGCCGGCAAGGGCTTTCCAATGCAGCGTTCGGCATTCGCCCGCCCAGTTGATGGTGATATCGGGCCCGCCTTGCCCGATGCTCGAGTTGGTGTCGATGATGACATAGTCGATATAGGTGGGGATGCACTCACCACCGGGGCCGCCGCTCTGCAAAGACCAATGCAGGCTGTCTTCCCAATCGCCGCTGCCGCCCACCCAAAACAGTGTGCGGGGTGGGTTGGGATAAAAATTCCAATTGACATTACCTCCCAGGTCGGCACCGCCGTAAGCGTTGAAAACAGCCTGTCCTTGGGCTTCAATATTTTTCAACAGCACCTCGTGAATGTCCACAACTCCTTGATTTTTATTAATATACGACTTCTGCCCTATGGACCAAATTTTAATTGTATTTCCGCAATTTCCTGTTGCTTTCAAATAATTGTTGATGTATTGATGTGTCTGATTCTCCAATAAATACACCTTGCCTTTCGAAAAAATCAGGCTATCGTAATAATGGTCTCCGTTAATTGTGCCCGAGGAATAAAAGTGCACCTTATTATTTGAATTGTTTATGCCCTGTTTGGCAGTAAAAAAGGAGGCCGACTGCCCTGTTTTGAAATAGATATTGTTGAAATTTACCGTTCCCGAACCGCCCAAATTCAGTATGTTCTTTTTGTTGATGAAGTAAACATCGGAGTTTGTTGAAATAAAGGATGCCAAGCTGTTTTGATTCCAATACCACCCCGAAGATTTGTTGTTGTTTCCCATAACAACCTCCGAATTTGAAATGTCGAAAATTTTGGGAAAAGAATAAATGCCGTAAAAGTTCAGCATCTTCAAATATTTTCCCCCTGTTGTGAAATGCCCCCTGAACAAAACAAGGATATCATTCACTATCATACTGTCGCTAAGGCTCCAAGCACCCGTATCGATGAAGCAAACCAAGCTGTCGAAATCTTGTCCCGACGACAAAATGTGTTTGTTTTTGGAGGTGTCGCAAAAATATATCACCCCTTTGAAATTGAAATTCATCGGCCGTGCCAATTCCATACTGCCGGCCACAAACATATTGGAAGCCACCGAGGTTTTAAATACGGGATTGGAGGAGGGCTGACTCCAGGTCATATTTTTGCAAAAAACAGAAGGAGCATCGGCCAAAACAATGCCGTTGACGCCGGAAAAGGAATTTTGATCAAAGAAAACGTTATCGTTGATTGTGGGAATGCAGGCTCCGCCGCTACCTCCCGAAGAATATGACCAGTTGAGACTGTCGGACCAATTGCTCGAAGAGTAACCCACCCAGTAAAGGTTAGTGCCGATATTTTGAAAATTCCACCCCGAATTGTTACCCAAGTCCGATGAATTTACGGCGGTAAACGATGCGTTTCCCATCGCTTTAATACCTCGCATGTGAACCCTGTTGACCTGAATTGCGCCGCTGCTCTTGTAGATAATAGCCTGATTCATAATCATTTTAGGCCTAAAAGTTATCTTTTTTGTGCAATAGCCGTGGGCATGCAAATAATCGACAACGGTATCTATACCTTCCATGGCATAGTCGTAGCCCGCCGAATAAAAGATGCTGTCAACGGTAATATCCCCCGACTTTATCATATTGCCGCGGTAGATTATTTTATGGAATTTTGTGTTTGAAGTGAAATTTTTCGAGTATCTCTTTTTATCCTGCAATTCGAAAATCACCGTCCAGAAATGGCGTTGGGGCAAATACAAGGTTCTGAAAAGCGGCGGGTATGAGGAACAGCTGTAAATATGAATTTGCGAGGTGCCCGGATTCACGAAAGTGCTGTCCTGTCGCAAGGTAAAAAGGCCGTCCGTCACATCGATACGGCTCGTTGTCAAATACAGCTCCTTCCATTTATCCGAATTTGCCGAGAAAACTTTACAGGAAACATATTGATTGTCAGTTAACAATTTCCCTTTATCCATAATCAAATTATCGTCGATTTTCAGAGAATCGATAATTTTCCAACTGCCTTTTCCCGAAAAAATAACCCTGTTGTTGAATTTGTGATTTGCCGTTTTCACCACTTCCAAACTGTCATCCGACACAAAATGGAATTCGCCCTGAAATAAGTTTGTCATCTGCTGGCAAAAACGCAGGGAGCCTGAGATACGCATAATTTTTCCCGAAGAAGCCGTAAAAATGGGGTTTGCCGTGGTTGTCCAAGTCATATCGTGACAGTTTCCGGCAGAGTCTATCACGCTGACGGTGCCTGAGTTAGACGGGAAAGAGGCATTGTTGAAAACCACATTGTCAACAATGGTTGGAATGCACTCGCCGCCGGGGCCGCCGCTGCTTGCAGCCCAGTGCGTGGTGTCGTCCCAATTGCCGCTGCCGCCCACCCAATAAAGTGTGCGAGCGGGAGGCTGATGTATATTCCATCCCGAGTTGCCGCCATTGTCATACGACGACCACGCGTTGAAAGTGGCTCCGCCACCGGCATTTACGCCTTTCAGCTGAATGTAATGAACATTTACGGCTCCCGAAGTTTTGACGAAGGAAGTGGAAAGACCCGAAATGGTTATGTAGGCATTGCAAGTGCCGTCGGCCTGCAAGTCGGTGGCGAAGGTGTGGTTCGACATGCTGAAATCGTATTCTTCACCCTTGCCGAGATAAAGAATGTTGTAGGTGGCCGAAGTGGAAATCACAGCGCCTTTTTTCAAGCTAACGTTGTGAAAACCGAGAAGCCCGTTGGAGGTGATAACGGCCTTTGTGTTGTCGTAAAAAAGGTCGTAAAAAGTTTGGTTGCCGCAGTTCATCACCGAGAAATTGGTGCCTGTCATAACAATTTGACTCGTGCCGCCGTTGACGCTAAAGCCTTGTCCCTGAACATTAATTCCCGAAACGGTGAACTTTGAGGAGCTCAGCGTAAGAGTCCGGGTATTGATACTCGATGACGAATAAAGATTGCAGGAGATATCTTTCCCCGCGGTGTTTAAGGTGCCGGCCTTGTGATAGATATTCGAGCCGGAGAGATTATCCGAAAGCGACCAAACGCCATTGAGACCGATAAAATACATATCGAAAGGCACGGTGGCGCCATTGCACGCAATAATATTTCCGCCCTGCTGCGACTCGAAGGAAAATTTGCTGTTTACAAGCCATTTTGCCTTGGTGTTGAGTTTTAAACCGCCAAAGATGCGTATGTTTGTGCAAACGCCGTTGAATTTAAAAATAGAGCTTAATCCGCTGACATCGAATGTTTTACAAACGATGGTCGGAATGTTCAGCGTTATAATGCTGTTGGCCGGCCCCGAATTGGCATCAAAAAAAACATCGTCGGAGGGCGTAGGCGTTTGTATGTGTTTCAAGGTGCCGCCCGAGGTGGTTGCCCAGTGGTTTATGTCCGTCCAATCGCCGCTGCCGCCAACCCAATAATAATTCAAACCCAATGAGGTCAAGGGAAAAAGAAGAAAGAGACAAAAAGCGATTAAAACGGATTTCATGTGATTGTGCCTTTT
The DNA here is from genome assembly GCA_964585875.1 of uncultured Prolixibacteraceae bacterium. Taxonomy (GTDB): domain Bacteria; phylum Bacteroidota; class Bacteroidia; order Bacteroidales; family UBA1556; genus UBA6267. The sequence continues at coordinate 8,083 of CAZPGC010000021.1, forward strand.
ACATAAAGGTATATATCAATACCCTGCAGTGCATTTTACAAGAAATCAGACAAGCAAAAAGGTGAAAAGGTTGACTGAAAGAAGAAAATTGTTTTGCCAATATAAGCTTAATCTCATTTATTGTATTTTTACCCCCGATTTTATGCCGGCATAGCCAAAGAGCCGGTAAATTCTAAAACACAGAGCTTATGATAAAGTCAATGACCGGTTTCGGCAAGGCCTCGGGCACTTACGGTGATAAAGAAATAAGCGTTGAGATAAAGACCCTCAACAGCAAACAGGCCGACATAACAGTCAGGTTGCCAAATGCTTACAGTCAGAAGGAAATAGACATACGTTCCTTGCTGTCGAAGAGGTTGAGGCGGGGCAAAATTTATTGTCAGATAAACATCGAAAACCATAATGCCGAACTGCCCGTAGCCATAAATACCGACTTGGCACTCCGCTATATCGAAGAGCTGCAAACCATTGAAAAACAGGCCGGTATTTCACATTCCTCCGACCTTATCGCCGTTGTTTCGCGTATGCCCGATGTCATTGCCAACAAGGCGGAAGAAGTAAGCGACGAAGAATATGAAGTCGTCAAAAGCATTATCGAAAAAGCCGCCGCAGCCCTCGACCTTTTCCGCAGCGGAGAAGGTGAGCTGCTGGCAAAAGATTTTGCATTTAGGATAAATAAAATTTTGGAATTGATGGACAGCATCAAGGCTTTTGAAGATGCAAGAATTGTGAAAATACGGGAGAGGCTGGAGACCGAAATGATGCGTTATTCCGAAAAACTCAAGGTCGATGAAAACCGTTTTGAACAGGAGCTTATTTTCTACCTCGAAAAACTGGATATCACCGAAGAGAAAATACGCCTTCGCAAACATTGCGACTACTTTTTGCAAACGCTGAACGAAAACACGGAAGAAAAAGGCAAAAAACTGGGCTTTGTGATACAGGAAATGGGACGCGAGATAAACACCATAGGCTCCAAAGCCAACGATGCGGGAATACAAAAATTGGTGGTGCAGATGAAAGACGAAGCCGAGAAAATAAAGGAACAGATGATGAATATTTTATGATAAAACGCTGAATACCGTATTTATATAAATGGAAAAAGAGACAAAAAAAGGCAAGTTGATTATTTTTTCGGCACCCTCGGGAGCCGGAAAAACGACCATCGTGAAACAGGTGTTAAAAAGCGGTTTCCCCTTCGAGTTTTCGGTATCGGCCACAAGCCGTGCTCCCCGTAAAGGTGAAACAGAGGGGCGCGATTATTATTTTTTGTCGCCCGAAGATTTTAGAAAAAAAATCGATGAAGGCGCTTTTTTGGAGTGGGAAGAAGTCTATCCCAATCAATATTACGGCACCTTATCGTCTGAAGTAGAACGCATTACCGACAAGGGCAACAACGTGCTTTTTGATGTGGACGTAGTGGGCGGCCTCAACATAAAAAAGAAATTCGGCGACAGCGCCTTGGCCCTTTTCATTATGCCACCATCGCTGGAAGAACTTGAAAAGCGCCTGCGAAACCGCAACACCGAAAACAACGAAAGCCTTGAAAAACGACTCGCTAAAGCCGAAAAGGAGCTATCCTTCGCCCCGCAATTCGACAAGGTTGTGGTAAACGACAATCTGGAAAAAGCCGTAGCCGAAACAATAGAGCTAATCGAAAACTTTTTGGAAAATGAGTGAAAGCGAAAAATTGCTTTACGACCTCTTACACAAGACCTTATCGGCCTTGCCCGCCACGCGCGAGTTGATAAAAGATGTTAACACTCCCGCCGAAATGAATGAGATGCTCAGACTGCATTACGGCGAAATACACACGGCTTACGGCGATTTTTCCCTCGCCTGCGAATCGTTGAACTTCATTGCCTCCGATTATCAACTGCGGCTCAAAGCCGAAGACATTTGGAAACAACAACTCGAAGTGTTTCGCAGCCGCATTAAACCTTGCGCAATAGATTTTTTAACGGCTTGCCAAAAGGAAAATATAGACGTGGAAAACGATGTGGAAAAAATTATCGAGCTGCTTTTGTGAAGATTTGATAGTTTTCTAAGAGACACTATTTAGGATTTAACCTTGGTTTGTTTTCGGAGGTCTCCGGCTGAGAATGAAAACCGCATTTTTGACCTCAATATGCCCTTACATTTTTCCCTTCGATATAATTGATAAAGGAGCGGTTGGCAACGCGTGTGCCGCCCGGGGTGGGATAATGGCCGGTGAAATACCAATCGCCTTTGTCGTTGGGAATGGCGCGGTGCAGGTCTTCAATGGTCTGGTAAATTATCTCCACTTCGGCATTTAAGTCCTTGGGAGTGAGCAACTCGGCTATCTTCTCTGAGATTTGTTCAGGAGTGAAGGGAGCGTAAATTTCCCTAACCACATTCACCTGCTCTTCTTTGGGTTTTTTCACTTCTTCTTTGGCTCTCAGGTAAACGTTGTTTATCACGCTTTCCATTTTCTTGTCTTTCAGCAATTCGATAGCAGCTTGAAAAGCGATAAAATCCCCCATTTTTGCCATATCGATTCCGTAGCAGTCGGGATAGCGTATTTGCGGTGCCGACGAAACCACCACTATTTTTTTGGGACCCAAACGGTCGAGTATCCTCAGTATCGATTGTTTCAGAGTGGTGCCGCGCACTATGCTGTCGTCAAGAATGACGAGAGTGTCAACGTTTCTTTCGAGAGTGTCGTATGTTATGTCGTAAACGTGAGCCACCAAGTCGTCGCGGTCGCTGTCTTGGGTTATGAAAGTCCTCATTTTCACGTCTTTAACGGCCACTTTTTCGATTCTCGGTTTCAACGACAAAATCTTGTCGAGGGCTTCCTTGTTGATTTTATCGCCGAGGCTTATTATTTTTTCGGCCTTAATCCTGTTGCAATGCGCTTCCAAACCTTCGGCCAAACCTCTGAAGGCCACCGAGGCAGTGTTTGGGATATACGAAAACACTGCCGTTTTCAAGTCTTGGTTTACCGCCTTGAGCACGGCATTCACCAAAAATCTGCCGAGGTTTTTCCGCTCTTTGTAAATGTCTTTATCGGTGCCCCGCGAAAAATAAATGCGCTCGAAGGAACAGGATTTACGGACTTTCGGTTTCAAAATTTCGCTGTGCGACACAGTGCCGTTTTCTTTGACAATGACGGCATGGCCGGGTTTTATTTCCTTTATTTTATCGGCCGTAAGATTAAAAGCCGTTTGGATTACAGGTCTTTCGCTTGCTATCACCACCACCTCGTCGTCGCCATACCAAAAAGCGGGGCGAATGCCTGCCGGGTCACGTAACACGAAGGCGTCGCCGTGACCCAACATTCCGGCCATAACATAGCCGCCGTCCCAGTTTTTCGACGAGCGTCTTAAAATATTGCTCACATCAATCTCTTCGATAATGTGTTTGGTGATGTCTTTTTTAGGCACACCCTTGTCTTTATAATGTCTGAAAATGTGCTCCACTTCTTCATCGAGAAAATGTCCTATTTTTTCCATTACCGTAATGGTGTCGGAGGTCTCGATAGGATGTTGCCCTAGGTCTATAAGGTTGGAAAAAAGCTCGTCAACATTGGTAAGGTTAAAATTTCCGGCAAGCACCAAGTTTCTGGTTTTCCAGTTGTTATATCGTATAAAAGGATGGAGGTTGCTTTCCACGTTCTTGCCGAAAGTGCCGTAACGCAAATGCCCCAAAAATACCTCTCCGGTGAAGTGAGCATTCTTTTTCAGCCAATTTACGTCATTCAAAAGTTTGGGATTTCTCTTTTGCAAATCCTTAAATTCTTCGTTAATCCGCTGAAATACATCTTGAATAGGTTGTGCCGCCACCGAGCGTATGCGGTCTATGTAGCGCATGCCGGGAGTGGTGTCGATTTTTATACACGCCAGCCCCGCACCGTCTTGCCCCCGGTTGTGCTGCTTTTCCATCATCAGATACATCTTGTTAATGCCGTAAAAGGCCGTCCCGTATTTGGCATAGTAATATTCGAGGGGTTTCAAAAGCCTGACAAAGGCAATACCGCATTCATGTTTTATAAGTTCGCTCATCGGATAAACAAATTAACAAAAAGAGTTTTCATACCGGTTAATGACCACAAAAGTAACCAATAGCTTTTTCCATCGAACAAAATTTATAAGGCAATATTTTTTTCGCCGGCGCCGATTTTCTCAACTTGTTTTTATGCGCGTATCTTCAAAAGCCGTTTGCGTTCCGAAAATCAACAAGACGTCGTTTTTGCGTAAGTGACTGTCGCCGTGCGGAATATGGAAGTCGTTGCCACGTCGTATCATCATTATGATGGCGTCTTTGTGAAAGGGGATTTCTTTTATTTTCTTGCCGTCCATTTCGGGATTTTTCACCGGAATTTCTTCCACGCTGAAATTCTCGAACGATTCCACCAATGCGTGATAGGTGACGGGGCGCAATATCAAATTTTCGATGGTGGCGGCTAAAATTTGTGTTTCGTCAACGGTATCAACGCCGAGGTTTTTAAAGGCTTGCAACTTGGTAAACTTGTTTATTCGCGATATTATTTTGCTGTGCCCGAAGTCGATTCTGAGCATTTTGGCAATTTTATAGTTCACATCGTCGTCTCCCGTTTCAATCACCACATAGTCGGCGGGACGCAATTTTATTTTTTTATAAAAATCGGGGTTGAGGCCGTCGCCATTCTCGGCAAGAATCCCCTTGTTGCTAATCTCGCGGAAACGGTTTTCATCTTTTTCGATAATAATCGACTTGCGGCCGTGGACATGCAGGCGTCTGGCCAACAACACCGCCGTACTGCTGCCTCCTACAATGACGGTTTTTCGGCCTTGGGTAATGTCTTGCGGCAAAATGCGATTGTACAAAAGCGGCGAAATAAAACAGGTGAGAACGGCCATGATAATAACGGTGGTGTTTATTCCGGGGGTGATTACGCCGAGCTCAAGGCCGATTGCGGAGGCGGCAATAATCATACTCAAACGAGAAGAAATGAGGAATCCGCCCGCAACAGATTTTCTCCGGCCGAACAAGCGAAGCCAAAGAAATGAAGGGATGACTTTTATGGCAAAAAGGGCAATAAGCATCGACAACACAAACCATATCAGCGAGTTGTCGAATTCGGCGAGTGCCGAAGGGTCGAAGCTCATACCCACCATGATAAAGAAAAAGGGAATGAAAAAACCGAAGCCCATGGCATCGAGTTTTACCAGCATCAACGAGCGCTGCCGGTGTAGAATTGTGGACAAAGTCAAGCCGCTTAAAAAGGCTCCCAGCAAGACTATTTCGTCCCCGATAAACTGAGAAATGACCACAAAAAGCATTATGATTAGCAGGGTGCCCCTGACTCTGATTTGCGATGCCGCTTGCGAAAGTTGATAAAAAGTTTTTTTAAGGAGAGGAATGTTTTTCAGTCTCCTGATTATTTTGAAAGAAAGATAAAACAAAACGAAAAGAGCAATGATGAAAAACAGCTTGTAGTGAAAGCCGTTTTTAATCATAAAAGCCGTGAAAGTAAAGAGGATAATGCTCAGAATGTCGGCAACGGCAGCGGTGATAATGAGCATTTGACCAAAGCGGCTGCCCAATTCGCCCCTGTCTTTAAGAACAGGCAAAACCACTGCCACTGAGGTGGTTACCAGTATCAAAGAGAAATACCAAACATTGGGTATATGCACGAGGAAAGAAAGCAAGAAAGTAATGGACACCGACAGGACTATGGCAAAGAAAAAGTGTGCCAAGCCCACCAAAAAAGGGTTTTTCAAAAATACGGGCAGGCTTATACGTCCGCGCGGCAAGGAGGCTATTATCTGTTCAACGTCAATCTCCAAACCGCTTAAAAACATCAGGAACAAAAAGCCGAACAGCGCCACGAAGTTGAGGATTTCCGTCGTGCTTGCGTTCAAATCGTTTAATAAAAACTTGCCTGCAAGGTATCCGAAAATTATCTCTATGATGATAACGGGTATTTTTTTTAGACGTAAAAGAGAAAGTAAAATAGGTGATAACCAGGCTATTGCCGTCACCACCAAAAACGGAAAAAAATCGAAATCAAAAGAAATATGCAGCAAAATATTCATTGGCAAACAGCATTAAAATAGTTTTGTGGTTAATCTTTGCGATTTAGTGCGTACCGCTCGAAAACCTTTTCTTGTTTTCAAGGCAAATATACGATTAAAACGGCGGGGAAATCATAAACGGCAACAAATTTATTCATACCCACAAAGGCATTAAACCTTATCTTTTATTTTCCTATTTTTGCCGCTTCATAAAAGCAAGCTCGTAAGTGGTGCTTTTCGAGTGCCTTGCTATACGGGCACCTTAGCTAAATTCGGAGTTTCTTTAAAATGGTTTTAGGAAAATGAGCAGACATTACAGAACATACAAAACCCTTGATTTGCCCTTGCTTGCAAAAGAAGAGCAGCGGTTTTGGGAAGAAAACGAAATTTTTGAAAAGTCGGTTGAAAACAGAGCCGAGGGCCAACCTTTTGTCTTTTACGAAGGTCCGCCTTCGGCCAACGGTGTGCCCGGTATTCACCACGTGATGGCAAGGACCATCAAAGACCTTTTTTGCCGTTACAAAACGCTGAAAGGTTACCGCGTTGACCGTAAAGGAGGCTGGGACACACACGGTTTGCCCGTGGAAATAGGTGTGGAGAAAACCTTGGGCATCACCAAAGAAGACATCGGGAAGAAAATTTCGGTGGAAGAATACAACAAGGCATGCCGCACCGAAGTGATGAAATACAAAAATCTGTGGGACGACCTTACCCGCAAGATGGGCTATTGGGTCGATTTGGAAAACCCCTACATCACCTTCGACAACAAATATATTGAGTCGGTGTGGTATCTGCTCAAACAACTGTACGACAAAGACTTACTTTACAAAGGGTACACCATTCAGCCTTACTCGCCGGCGGCAGGCACGGGACTTTCCACCCACGAATTGAATCAGCCGGGCTGCTATCGCGATGTGAAAGACACCACCGCCGTGGCTCAATTCAAGGTGATAAAAAACGATAAATCGGATTTTCTTTTCGACAGCGACAACGACAGGGTGTTTTTCTTGGCATGGACCACAACACCGTGGACACTGCCCTCAAACACGGCCCTTGCGGTGGGGAAAAAAATAATTTACAACAAAGTTCTTTCTTTCAACCCTTACACGGGTGAAAAAATCACGGTTATCCTTGCCAAAGACCTGCTGCACAATTATTTCCCCGAAAAAAACAAAGAGCTGAAATTGGAGGATTACAAAGCCGGCGACAAGAACATACCCTTCAAGGTTCTCGATGAATTTTCGGGCGACAAGCTCATAGGCATTGAATATGAGCAGCTTATAGACTTTGTAAAACCCATGGGCGATGCTTTTCGCGTTATCGCGGGCGACTTTGTTACCACCGAAGACGGGACGGGAATTGTGCACATAGCTCCCACCTTCGGTGCCGACGACGACCGTGTTGCCAAGGCTGCCGGCATAGTGCCCTTGGTGCTCATCGACAAAGAGGGCGAACGTCGCCCGATGGTTGACCTCCAAGGTCGCTTTTACAAAATCGAAGACCTCTCCGAAGACTTTGTAAAACAATATGTTAACATAGAATCTTATAAACCCTTTGCAGGGCGTTATGTAAAAAATGCCTACGACGAAAAACTCGGCGACAACGATGCCACACTCGATATCGACTTGTCGGTGATGCTTAAAAAGCAAAACAAAGCCTTCAAAATAGAAAAACATGTTCACAACTACCCACACTGCTGGCGTACCGACAAGCCCGTGCTTTATTATCCTTTGGACTCGTGGTTTATAAAGACTACCGCCTTCAAAGACAGGATGATAGAGCTGAACAAGACTATCAACTGGAAGCCCAAAGCCACCGGCGAAGGGCGTTTCGGCAACTGGCTCGAAAATCTTGTGGATTGGAATCTCTCGCGCTCGCGTTTTTGGGGTATCCCGCTGCCGGTGTGGTTTACCGAAGACCGCAAAGAGCAAAAGTGCATAGGCTCCGCCGCCGAGCTGAAAAGCGAGATAGAAAAGTCTGTGGAAGCCGGCTTTATGGACAAAAATCCGCTGGAAAACTTTGTGCCCGGCGATATGTCCAAAGAGAATTACGAGACCTTCGATTTTCACCGTCCCTACGTTGACGAGATTGTCCTGGTGTCGGAATCGGGCAAGCCCATGCGACGCGAACCCGACCTTATCGACGTGTGGTTCGACTCGGGCTCCATGCCCTACGCTCAGTTTCATTATCCCTTTGAGAATAAAGAAAATATCGACAGCTATTTCCCCGCCGATTTCATTGCGGAGGGCGTTGACCAAACCCGCGGCTGGTTTTTTACCCTTCACGCCATAGCCACTATGGTATTCGACTCGGTGGCCTATAAAAACGTGGTTTCCAACGGCTTGGTGCTCGATAAAAACGGCAACAAGATGTCGAAACGTCTCGGCAACGCCGTTGACCCCTTCGTAACTCTTGAAAAATACGGCCCCGACGCCACACGCTGGTATATGATTACCAACGCACAGCCCTGGGACAATCTGAAATTCGACACCGAGGGCATAGCCGAGGTGCAACGTAAATTTTTCGGCACCTTATATAATACCTACTCCTTTTTTGCTCTCTACGCCAACATCGACGGCTTTGTTTATAAAGAAAAAGACATCGAACACCGGAAACGTCCCGAGCTGGACCGCTGGATTTTGTCGGAACTCAACACTTTGGTGAAATCCGTTGACGAGAGTTACAAAGCTTACGAGCCGACGCGAGCCGGCAGGATGATACAAAATTTTGTTGACGAATATCTCAGCAATTGGTACGTGCGTCTTTCGCGCCGCCGTTTCTGGAAAGGCGATTATACCGACGACAAGATATCGGCATATCAGACGCTATATCAGTGCCTTACAACCGTTGCCAAGCTCATCTCTCCCATTTCGCCTTTCTTTGCCGATAGGCTCTATCGCGACTTGAACGAGGCGAGCGGATTGGAGCAAAGCACATCGGTGCATCTGAGTGATTTTCCGCAAGCTCACGATTCTTTTATCGATAAAGATTTGGAAGAAAGAATGCAGCTGGCACAGAAATTCTCTTCGATGGTGCTGTCGCTGCGCAAAAGAGCAAAAATCAGAGTGCGTCAGCCTTTGAACAAAATAATGATACCCGTTTTGAATGAAAAATTCAAAGAGCAGGTTGACAAGGTCAAAGAGCTGATACTTGCCGAAGTAAACGTCAAAGAGCTTGATTTTATTGACGACAGCTCGGGAATTTTGGTAAAGAAAGTTAAGCCCAACTTTAAGGCTTTGGGGCCGCGCTACGGCAAATTGATGAAGCAAATATCAGCCCGCGTAATGCAGATGAACAAGGAAGAAATTGCGGCTTTCGAAGAGCAGGGCAAATTTGTGTTTGAAACGGAAGGGAGCACCGTTGAGTTAACGGAAGGCGACCTGGAAATCATCACACAAGACATCCCGGGCTGGGCGGTTACCACCATGGGCAACCTTACCGTGGCTCTCGACATTACCCTCACCGACGAGCTTATCGACGAAGGTTTGGCGAGAGAATTTATCAACCGCATTCAAAACCTACGCAAGGAGCTTGGCTTCGATGTGGTGGACAAGATAACCGTCATTGTTGAAAAACACGAGAAAATGGCTGAGGTGATAAATAAATTTTTTGATTATATTTGTTCGGAAACCCTTGCCACCGAAATCGATTTTGCGGCCAACGGCGGGCAAAAGGTTGTTCTCACCGACGACATCTCGTTAAACGTTGAGCTGCAGAGGGTTATAAACATGAATTGATAACCAAAATAAACATAACGATGGAAAACACAGAAAACAAAGTGCGTTATTCGGATGAAGAGCTTGAGGAGTTCAGGCAAATTATTCTGAAGAAATTGGAAGATGCGCGCAACGATTTGGCTATGTTGACCGAAGCTTTTACCAATTCGGGCGAAAATTCCACCAACGACACGGCACCGACTTTTAAGGTTTTGGAAGAAGGCGCCAACGTGATGAGTAAAGAAGAAAACAGCCGTTTGGCTACGCGTCAGGCCAAGTTTATTGCCAGTCTTGAAGCGGCCCTCGAAAGAATCGACAACAAAACCTACGGCATTTGTCGCGAGACGGGCAAACTTATTTCCAAGGAAAGACTCAGATCGGTGCCTCACGCCACCTTGAGCATCGAAGCCAAGAAAAGATTACAAAAATTAAGATAGAGAAGTTTTGAAAAAAGCCCTGATCACGATTTTTGTGGTTTTGATTTTGGACCAAATTCTTAAAATATGGGTTAAGACCCATATGGAAATTGGCGATTCCATACCTGTTCTCGGCAAATGGTTTTATATCCATTTTGTGGAAAACAGAGGCATGGCTTACGGCTGGGAATTCGGCGGTAAATACGGCAAACTGATGTTAAGTATTTTTCGTTTGGCAGCCATTGGCGGCATCGGGTATTATTTGTTTTCCATCATACGAAAAAAATACCACAAGCTGCTCATTATCAGCATATCGCTTATTTTTGCGGGAGCCGTGGGCAATATGATAGACTCGGCTTTTTACGGCCTGTTTTTCAGCCAAAGCGGGCCCTTTACCCTCGCACAATGTTGCCCTTCCGGCGGCGGTTATGCCGGTTTTTTACAGGGCAAGGTTGTCGATATGTTTTACTTCCCCATAGCTCAAGGCTACTGGCCGCAGTGGGTGCCTTTCTTGGGAGGCAGCGAGTTTATGTTTTTCAGGCCGGTATTCAACCTCGCCGATGCGTCCATCACCGTCGGCGTGGCAATGTTGATTATTTTTCAGAAGAATTTTTATGTCTCTCGAAAAAGTTATCTTGTTGATAATGAAGAAGAAACGGAGGAGGATATCTAATGGTTTTTAAGCTGTTTTTCGACGGTATTCTTTTGGGGCTTTTGGTGGCCATTTCTTTGGGGCCGGCTTTTTTTGCCATCATTCAAACGGGCATTAACAAGGGCTTCAAATACGGCGCCTTGCTCGCTCTCGGGGTCTTTATCAGCGACTTTGTGCTGGTGAGTATCAGCTACCTCATCGGCGCTTCCATTTTCGACAATCCCAAAAGCAAGGTCTTTGTGGGGCTCATCGGAGGCATCATTCTCATAATCTTCGGCTCGGTGTCGTGGGCGAAAAAACCCGATATTTTAAAGCGCCGCAGCGTAAAATTCAAAACCGAAATCCGTGACCCGAGGCTCGTTTCATACCCCATCAAAGGTTTTTTTCTGAACATCGCCAACCCTTTCCTGTTTTTCTTTTGGTTCGGCGCTCTCGGCATCGTCGGGAAGATGGCTCCCGAAGGCAAAATGTTGCAGTCAACCGCTATTTTCTTCAGCGGCACCTTCCTCACGACCCTTTCCACCGATTTGCTGAAAAGCTACATCGGCAATAAAATCAAAAATTTCCTAAATCCCCGAAAGGAAATTCTTATCAACAAAATAGTGGGCGTGGCTTTGGTAATCTTTGGTATAGTTATGATTTTCAGAACCTTATCAGACTACGGCTTCTTCAAGTATTTGATGAGCCATTTATAGGCCGCCCAAGTGTATTTTTTAAAAGGCCTCACGGGAAAACCACACAAAAACTTTCCGCAGAAAGATTTTTTTTATACTTTGGCGCAATAATTGATTTTTCGCGACCAATACATTTTATTGCAAGATTATGAAAAACATTTACATCTTTTTGACATTGCTTGTTTTCGTTGGAGCATGTACAAGCTCCCGAAAATATTTACAACGAGGACAATACGATGCCGCCATAGGCAAATCGGTAAAAAAACTGATGAAGAATCCGACGAATTACGACGAAATCGACATTTTGCAAAGAGCTTTCCGGCTGGCCAACGAGCAAGATAAGGAGGCTATCAAGTCGTTGAGACTCAGCGGGCAGCCCGATATTTGGGAGTCTGTTTTTCGCCGCTACGACAACATGAGAGCACGGCAAGAAGTTGTGGAAAGGCTGCCGCAAAACGTGCTTTCCAAAATCGGATTCCAACATGTGGATTATGCCGCCAACAGGGCGGAGGCTAAAAATAAGGCGGCACAATTTCTATACGCACACGCGCAAAATCTTTTGAAAACCAACAACAGGCAGGATGCGCGCAAGGCCTACGACGAAATTCAAAGACTTAAACAATTCTATCCCAATTATCCTAATATCAGACAATTGGAAGACGACGCCCTCTTGATTGGCACCAACAACGTTTTGTTTGCCATTCGCAATCAGACCAATCAGGTGATGCCAAAGGATTTTGAAAACGAACTAAAGAAAATGACGCTGAAAAAGCTCAACAAAATGTGGCTGAACTTCGATACGCGTCAAGATGAAAATTTGTATTACGACTACACCGTTTTCCTCACGCTGAAAAGCATTGTAGTGTCTCCCGAGCACGTCAAAGAGCTGCATTACGACGAAACGAAAAGGGTAAGAAACGGCGATAAGTATGTGCTCGACGAAAACGGAAACGTGATGAAAGACAGCCTTGGTAACGACATAAAAGAGCCTAATTATGAGACAATTACCTGTCATATTGTGGAAACGAGAATGGAGAAGTCGGCTTATGTACACGGTACGCTCGATTTTTGGGACAACCGCTCCAAGCAACTTGTCAAAACCTTTCCCATTACCGCCGAAAAGAATTTCCTTTACCGCTATGGACGGGCTTCGGGAAATTTAAAAGCCATGAGTGACGAAACACGTAAAATCATTGGTTTGAAACCCGTTCCTTTCCCGAGCGACTTGCAAATTATTTACGACACCAATCAAGACTTGAAAAAGGTAAGCTACGATATTATCAGAAGAAATAGAAACCTGCTGATGAATTGATAAAAAACCTTGAACCGTAAAGCGATGGCAAAACAAAAAGGATTCGGCACGGCACCCGTTTTTTTCACGGCAATAGCCACCATTCTCGGAGCAATTTTATTTCTGCGTTTCGGTTGGGCAGTGGGCATGCTCGGCTTTTGGGGCGTTATGCTCGTTATTTTATTGGGGCATCTTGTCACCATACCCACGGCACTGTCGCTCAGCGAGATAGCAACCAACCAAAAGGTGGAAGGCGGCGGTGAATATTTCATCATTTCACGTTCTTTCGGCCTTAACATAGGCGGCACCATCGGTTTGGCACTTTATTTTTCGCAAGCCATCTCGGTGGCTTTTTACGTGATTGCCTTCACCGAGGCCTTTTCTCCTTTCTTCGATTGGATGAAAACGGCCCACGGCATCGACTTGCCGCGGCAGGTGATAAGCCTTCCGGCAATGGCTTTGCTGTCGATTTTGATTTTGAAAAAAGGAGCCGACATGGGTGTCAAGGCGCTCTATATTGTTGTGGGAGTGCTGTTTATATCTCTGACCTTGTTTTTTATGGGGCAACCGGAAGCGCAGGCAAATTCGCAATTCAGCCTACTGAATTTCGACTTTAAAAATATGGATAAGTTTTTCACGGTGTTTGCCATCATCTTCCCCGCTTTCACGGGAATGACTGCCGGCGTGGGCTTGTCGGGCGATTTGCGAAATCCGCGAAAATCCATACCCCTCGGCACTATTTTGGCCACCACCGCCGGAATGATTATCTATGTTTTCATTGTCTATAAGTTTAAAGTGGCGGCTACGGAATACGACCTGCTTCACGACCAACTGGTAATGAGTAAGATAGCCCTTGGCGGTGCCGCCTTCGTGCTGCTGGGTCTGGGGGCCTCCACCATTTCCTCGGCCTTGGGCTCAGTAATGGTGGCGCCGCGCACTCTGCAAGCGCTGGCAAGCGATAAGACTCTGCCTTTCAACTTGTTTACGGGTTTTTTATCCAAAGGAAAAGGCGAGAACAACGAACCTTTCAACGCAACTATTGTCACCATTGCCATAGCTTTCGTCTTTGTGGCGATGGGCAGTGTGGATGCCGTAGGCAAAATAATTTCCATGTTTTTTATGATTACTTACGGCTCGCTCAACTTAATTTCTTTTCTCTACCATTTCGGCGCCGACCCAAGCTATCGTCCTGCTTTTCAGACAAATAAATTCATCTCCTTGCTGGGCTTCCTGATGAGTGTTTGGTTGATGTTTAAAATCGACGCTCTCTATTCCATCATAGCCTTCATAGCCATGACCTTTATTTATTATCTCATAAGCCGCACGCATAAAGACCGCCGCGGCATAGAGGCTATTTTTCAAGGGGCAGTGTATCAAAGTGCCATGCGCTTGCGGCTATTTTCGCAGAAATCAAAGTCGGCAAGCGGACGTAATAAATGGCGTCCGTCGGCAATTTGTGTTTCGCAAGACAGCTTTAAAAGAGACAACGCCTTTAACCTATTGAACTGGATATCATATAAATACGGCTATGGCACCTATGTGCATTTGATGAAAGGCTATTTTGACGAACAAACAAAAAAAGAAGCCGACGAAACGCTGGCACTGCTGATGAGAAAATTCAATGCCAAGAAACACAATGTCTTTCTCTCTACCATGATTTCGCCCTCATACACCTCGGCCATAGCACAAATTGTTCAGTTGCCCGGCATTTCCGGTATGCCCAACAATATGGTTTTGTTTGAGTTTTCCAAAGAAAACCCGGTGAATCTGGCCCAAATAGTCGATAACTATGGTTTGGTGGAAGCCGCCGGTCAGGATGTGTGCATTTTGGGCTCTTCACAAAGGGAAAGAAATTTCAAAAAAGGCATTCATATTTGGATTCGCCATTCCGATATCACAAACGCCAATCTTATGATTTTGCTGGCATACACCATGATGGGGCATCCTTATTGGAAAAAAGCCACCGTAAAGATTTTTTATTTCGAAGGCAATGACGAGCTGGAAGAAAACAGAGCCAAATTGCTGGCAATGATAGAAGAAGGACGCATTCCCATATCAAAAAAGAACGTTGAACTCGTAAAACCCGAAGAGGGTATTTCGGGAAAAGAAACGGTTAACAAACTGTCGTCAGAAGCGGCACTTGTGATAATGGGTTTCAGAGGTGGAGAGTTGAAAGAATACAAGGAAAAGATTTTTGAGGGTTTCGAGGGCTGCGGCGATATTTTGTTTGTACATTCGCATTATCAAATATCGTTGGACTAAAACTTAATACAGGATGGAAAATTTCACCATATACAACCCCGTAAAACTGCATTTCGGCAAAGGAGTTGTCGGAAAAATAGCGGAGTCGGAATTTGTTAAAGGCAAAAAGGTTTTGCTGATTTACGGTAAATCTTCGATAAAGAAAAACGGTCTGTATCAAGAGCTTAGGGAGCTTTTGTCGGATAACGAACTTGTGGAATACGGCGGCATAAAATCAAATCCCGTGATAGAAGACGTCAATGCGGCAGCGCGTTTGGCGAGCAAAGAAAAGGTGGAGGTGATTGTGGCCGCGGGCGGGGGCAGCGTCATAGACACGGCCAAGGTTGTTTCGGTAGCCATGCATCAAAACGGCGATGCGTGGGAGATAATGAAAAACCGCGTGGTACCCCAAAAAGCCACTCCCGTGATGGCAGTGCTGACACTGGCTGCTACAGGCTCAGAGATGAATCCCTATGCCGTGATACAAAACCATGAATCTCGAGAGAAAATAGGGTGGGGCAGCCCCTTGACCTTCCCTCGCGAGTCTTTCTTAGACCCTGCCTTAACCATCACGGTGCCAAAAGATTACACGGCATACGGCCTTGCCGACATGATAGCCCACAGCCTTGAGGCCTTCTTCGGAGCGGGCGACTCGCCCCTGAGCGATGCCATGGTTGTAAGCACCATTAAGGAAATAATTGACGCGGGGGTGCCCCTGCTTGAAAAGCTCGACGATTATGAGCTGAGGGCCAGAGTGATGTATGCGGGCACGGTGGCGCTTAACGGCACACTCACCAACGGCAAGCTCTTTGCCGACTGGGGAGTGCACGACCTCGGGCACATACTCTCGCTTTTATACGATATGCCGCACGGCGCCTCGTTGACCATTGCCTATCCCGCTTGGATGAAACTTATGGCCGCCAAACTCGACAGCAGGATAAGATATCTCGGAAAAGGCATTTTCGGCGTTGACGACACCGCCGGCACCATAAGAGCTTTCGAAGAATTGTTTAATAGGCTGGGCTGTCCGGTTCGGCTGCCTGAAAAAAATATCGACATCGATAAAAAAGACGAGATTTTGCAGCTGTTTTTACGTAATAAAGTTGACGGACTTGTTCATAAACTAAGCGACGAGGACAGAAAAAAAGTGCTTGAGTTGATGTTTTGAAAGGGTTTGTGATAAATTAGCGGCTATAAGAAAACGCTAACTACTTCGTTACGCTTATGCCGGAATCAAACATTTACAATGTAGATACAATTGATAACGAATTGTTTGATTTTAAAGGTGTTATCGAATACAAAGCGTTTCGTTTATATTAAGCATTTAGTAAGCCTTGTTTTAAACTTTTTGTAAAACCAACCGTTTTTTTTTGCAGAACAATTCAGTAAAAGTGAATTGCAATAAACCACAAACCGCTATAAATCAGGAATTTGAAAATAATTAATCAAATACAAAGCAATATACCCGAATTCACCCCTTGCAAAGGCGAATGCAGGGCCTTTTATTGTTTTCTTTTAAGAAGTTTGGCAGGCTTTGAAAAAGAAAAAGGTCTCCGGAACGGAGCCACTCATAACCGTTTAAAATTAAAGTTTAACCAATCCCGAAGACCGCTGCAAAGATAAAAAGAAAAGACCACAGACGTGACAGGCAAAAAGCTCAAAAAACAAGATTAGCTCGTAATTCGACAATTCCGCTTTAGCTTGAGCGGAATGAAGACGGAAAAAACTTTTTTCCGGTGCGAAAGGTTATTTTATTTATTTTTAAATTTTCAAAATATTATGAAAAAGATAGTTTTTTTAATGATGGTAGTTGGTTTTATGGTTTCTTGCAGTAAAGATAAAACTCTCACGGATACAGACACAAGAAATACATCTTCAAAAGATAATTATACCCAACAAAAAGAGCCAAAGGTTTATAGGGTGGTAACTTGCGTATACATTGATAAAGGTGTTAAATATTCTGCTATTGAATGTCCTGTTGGTATGTTTAAGCAATGTAAGCAGCAGGCGGATTGTTATCCTATTAATTACAACGGTAAATGGTTGCCGATTGAGGAAAGTTTTCCTTCATCATGGGGCTTTTCTGAAGAAGAAAAAAATAAATGGAAAAATGGTGAAGATATAATTGAAACAAGTGATGATTACATTGATAGTCATTATGGTTTTTTTCTTCAAATGTATGAGTTGGGTATTACACTTCATCCCGATACGATTAAAATGTATAATTAACAAAAAGTTGGAGTGGATTTTTTAAGAATCCACTCCTTTAATTTTTTTTTGAAATGAGAAAATTTAAATTACTGATAACGTTAATTTTTCTAACTGCATGCACTGATTTTAATAATAGTTATAAGGGGTCAGAGGCAAAAACTTTAGTAAAGGTAATCAATTTTAAGGGTTATAACAGTGAATATAGAGGCATGGGAACAAAAGTAGGTTTCGATTTTTATTATTCCCATGATACAACATATTTATTCTATTATTCTATTCTCTGTGATTCTGTTTATGTTTTTAATGTTGACTGTGATACGCTTGGATCTCAATCGTTTGCTATGGTTAGTAATGGGGATTCTTCAAAAGTGTTGACAATAAGAGTGTTGTCTAAAGATTCCCTATTGGTTATGAGAGAAAAAAGTATTTCAATAGTTAATGTTTATGATGAAGAATTGTATTTCTCAAAAACATTTTCAACTGGTATTTCTGTTTTATCTAATTTCACACAGCCTCAAATCAATAGTGAAAGAGATAAAATATATTGTGAGTTAATTCAATGGAATGCACCAAGATTAAAATCAGGATTTATAAACACAGATCTTGTTTTTGAGGTTCCCATAAAAGATACTATAAGCAAAAGCATACCCGTAAAGTTTCCTTCCGGTATGGATTTATTAAACGCTAATCTTATGTTCTATTTTACACTTACTAACAATAAAATCATACAGTCGTATAGCAATTCTGATACAGTGGATATTTTCAATTTGAATAGCAATAAAATATACAGAAAGGTGTTGTTTTCACCTGAATTAAAGCGAGAAAATATCAAGTCGAATTTAAAAAGTCTTCCGGATAGGAGTGCTATCGAGTCGGTACTTAACTCTTATTTTTACGATATTTTTACCGATGAAAAAAGCAACATATACAGAATACAATCGTTGCCTCTCGAGAGAAGAACAAAAGAGGGATTTTTGTCTTCTATAGAACAAAAGCAGTTTAGGATTTTGGTTTATAATACCGATTTAGAGTTAAAAAAGATTATTTATCCAAACTATAAAGGTCCTATTCCGCGGTATTTTTTTGTAAATAACAATAATATTTATTGTTTGACACATTCCGGACAATCTATTATGGTATATAAAATATTTGATTATGAATAAGTTATTTTGTTTTTTAGCTTTATTTATTTTGGCATACTCGTGTTCAAGCAATAAGGAAAAATACGAAAGAGAAGATCTTGTTTGTAAATATATTGTTGATCGTGACAGTGTGTTTGGTCAATATAATGATTATTACTTGTTGGTATTCAGGGATATGAAACTAAAATGTGTTGAATCTCATATGGATTTTTTTCCGGATGAAATAATACTTAGGGTAAGAGATTCTCTTGCAGGACACTCCATTTTTATTCTTTCAGATAATAATTACGTATTTTTGGGAGCACAATTGTTATATGGAGATAAAGATACACGATTTTTGTTTGAAAACACGTCTAATATAATAAAATATGGTTTTTTATTTAGTCCAATTTTGTTTCATATTAGATTCGGTAAGATAAAGGAATGGAAATATATGGCAAAAATAGATTGATTTTTTTTAATGATGGTAGTTGGTTTTATGGTTTCTTGCAGTAAAGACGAGACTAAAGTGGATGTTAAAAAAGAGGGGGAAAGGTCATTTTTGTCGCAAGTGGTTAATCCTTTAGCATATGTTGGTAAAGAACATAATTCTTGTTTGATGGCTATGGGATTAGATTCAAGTTTTGCTACTATGAATGATATAGAAGGTGCCCAATTTATTATAAATTGGTTTAATAATAAAGAAAGCGGTGTGGTTTGTGATTGCAATGCAACAACTTTGAATCTGGATGCTAATTCAGTTGATTTTGACAAATAATCTCTTTCCTCTGAGGTAAATAAATGGTTTGATAATGGACAAATAAATGTTGAACAAAGGAGTGTTTTACTTGGAGTGGATAGTTGTATAAAAATTTCATTTTCACACAACTCACAATTTAATGAGAAATGTTCAAATTTGGAAACAAAAGTTTTCAATCTTAATATTAATGAATCGGAAAAAATATTATTATGGGGTGCTATAGCGGTTATGCGATATAGTGGAAATTTCTGGTATAATGCATATAATGCTCATAATAGTCCATGGAATTTTACGTGTAATTGTTCTTACCATAGTGGAAGTAAACAAACGGATAACCCTAATTGTTTGGGGCATGTTATTGCAGATGTATATGGTTGGTGCCGAGGATTATTAAGCAATAGAGGAGGAGAGAAATTACTTAGCCATGCTAAAAGGACAGCAGTAAATATGTCCATAAAGTATGATTACCGAAACGATTATAATCATTGAATGTGAATGAAATATGAGAGTTATTTTTTATAGTTTAATAATATTGTTGTCCTTTTGCTATACTGCAATTGGGCAACAATATTTTGTTAAAGGATATGTAAAGGATTCGATAAGCGGGCAGGCAATTCCTTTTGTCAATATCTACATAAATGGATATAATCGGGGTACTGTTTCCGATAAAAAGGGTTTCTATTATTTTGTTTTTAGTAAAAATGAATTGTATGATACTCTACGTATTTCATGTATTGGTTATCAAGAAAAGAATTTTATATTGGATGATATAAAAAATAGAAAAAGATTTAATATCAGTTTAAGACAAAAAAATTACAGCTTGGCAGAAGTGGTGATAAAATCGTTAAACCCGAAGGGTCTTTTGCGTCAAGCTATAAACAATATTTCGCTAAAATTCAATGATGACGCATCAGAGCAAATGGCTTTGTATCAGGAAAGAATAACCCAATATCATGATGATGACAGTGTGTCGCGTTCAATTGTTGCCGCAGTAGGGATAAAAAATCTCGAATTTGTTGATAGAAAAACAAAATCGAAAAATGGATTGTTGTTATACGGTATATATAAATCGAAAGATAAGTTAGAGCGATTTGATAATATTTATGCTAGATTGCCAAATTTGTTAAAGTGGACAATTGAAGACAATTGTTTGGAATATCTTTCTGATTTTAAGGTGTTAATGCCGAAAAAGCGTAGTAAGTTTATTTATAGCTTTTTCGATACATTAATAGGAAGGGATAGTTCGACAGTTGTTAAAATTTTGATAAGACCAAAAAGTTTACCGAGTGCATATGGTAATTGTATTGTTTATATAAATATGCTTGATACGGTAATAGTGAAAATAGAGTTTTTTCATTCAATTGAAAATTTGCCTCGAAAGGAGTCTAAATTGTACATAAAAACAGATAGCACTGTGTATAATATTTTTGAACCTGTTACTCTTACGGTTGAATATAAAAAAATTGGTGATAAATATTTCTTGTCTTATATTAGCAGAAAGGATAGATTTGGTGCCTTTTATGCAAATTACAAGCCATATATAGTTGATTATTATGAAAGTAGCTTAATAATTGTAGGGAAAAATCTCTCGGGAAACAATAAAATGTCCTCTGTAATAGTTAAAAAAAATACTGACCTTTATTATTTAACCTCAAAAAATGATAATGATTTTTGGGACAAATTTAATTTTTTGATTAGATGATATTAATGTTCAATAATAAGGCTCTGCTGATTTTCCAAAAAACACCACATAATTAATAGAAAATCAGTACTATTGTTAATGAATTTTCGTAATAAAACAGAGCCAAACTGCAAAGAAATCGTAATTTTATAGCATAAAAGTTTGCAGTTATGATAAATTACACCTCACAACACCAGATTGAACTTGAGCTATTCAAGCACCCGTTCGAGACCGAGTTAGACAAGGAAAACCGGCGGGTTAAGCCGGCAGAAGTCATACCTTGGGACAAGTCAAAAGAGGATATAACTTGAACAACATCAAAGCTCAATTACCCCGGACGTCGGAATCGTGGATAAATTCCATCTTTTTTGTAATGAATGTATCAAAACTGCTGTTAGTTACAGAGAAATACAGTAATATTTTTATTCATTTTTATTCATATCTGATTTCAATGTTAAGAAAGCAAAAATTTTACCTGCCGGCTTATGGTTTCATCGGCAAAATAGAAATGTTGAACGTTTGTTGATGGTAGAAAATCAGCAAACTCTAATTATCAAATAAACCCAAAAGCAACTATTTGCAGGAGTGCTCTGTCAATGGAGAGTACTCC
>CAZPGC010000022.1:0-8158 GCA_964585875.1 uncultured Prolixibacteraceae bacterium
ATGTTTGGAGGTTTGAATGTTTAGATGTTTGGATGCCGGAGGCATGCCGACAAGCGTAGGTTAGTTGGGGATGATTGAATGATTGAATGGACGGAGATTTAAAAAAACATAAGGCACGCCATTCAACAGCTACAGGGAGGCATCTGCCGGCAGGCAGACGTCATATCAATCTTCACGGCGGGTTTTTCCACAGTTGTTAATAATTTTAGAGTTCGGGTTTTACTATATTATTTACTTTTGGTTTTCGTAAAATCGAAATCGGATGGCAAGAATTAGGCTTAGGATAATAGGGATTTCAAACAGTCAATCGCAAACGGGGGCTTTTGCGTTGATACTTGGTGAAATGGCGTCGAACAAGCGAATACCGATTATCATCGGAGCGTATGAGGCACAGGCGATAGCTCTGGAAATGGAGAGCATGAAGCCTTCGAGGCCGCTGACGCATGACCTGATGGTGAATATGATGAAGGCTTTCGGCATCAATTTGAAAGAGATTTATATTAACAAATTTCACGAGGGTATTTTTTATTCGGTTTTGATTTGTGAAAAAGACGGCGACATTTTGGAGATTGACTCGCGCACTTCCGATGCAGTGGCTTTGGCGGTGCGTTTTAAGGCTCCCATCTTTTGCGACAAGGAGATAATTGACAAAACTGCCATTGTGATTGACAACGAACCCGAGGCTGAAGAACAGGAGCCGCTGCAGGGCGATGTTCCGGAGAGCGACCGGGAACAAGACTGGGACAGCTTCAGCCTTAGCGAGCTGGAAATGCTTCTGCAACAGGCTGTTGAGGAAGAAGATTTTGAACAGGCTTCGATAATAAGAGACATAATAAATAAACGAAAAGGGGAAAAATAGAATTTTATGCAACAGTATCTCGATTTACTGCAACACGTTTTGGACAATGGTGTGAAAAAAAGCGACCGCACCGGCACAGGCACCATCAGTGTCTTCGGCTATCAAATGCGCTTTGACTTGAGCGAGGGTTTTCCTGTGCTGACAACCAAAAAACTGCACCTGCGTTCGATAATTCACGAGCTTTTGTGGTTTTTGAAAGGGGAAACAAATGTGCGCTATCTGCAAGAAAACGGTGTGCGTATTTGGAACGAATGGGCCGACGAAAACGGCGATTTAGGGCCGATTTACGGTTACCAATGGCGCTCGTGGCCCGACTACAACGGAGGGCATATCGACCAGATTTCCAAGGTGATAGACTCCATAAAGAATAACCCTGACTCGCGCCGCCATATCGTCAGCGCTTGGAATGTGGGAGCACTTGAAGACATGGCCTTGCCTCCTTGTCATATTTTGTTTCAATTTTATGTGGCCGACGGAAAGTTGTCGTGTCAACTCTATCAGCGCTCTGCCGACATTTTTCTCGGCGTGCCTTTCAACATAGCCTCTTATTCGCTGTTGCTCAAGATGATAGCACAGGTTACGGGGCTCGAAGCGGGCACTTTTGTGCACACACTCGGCGACGCCCATATCTACCTTAACCACATCGAGCAGGTGAAATTGCAACTGACCCGCAAGCCTTACAAACTGCCGGAGATGAAGCTTAACACCAAGATTGACAACATCTTCGATTTTAAATACGAGGACTTTGAACTCGTTGATTATCAAGCACACCCGCATATAAAAGGGGAAATATCGGTTTAGAAAAAACAGCAAACGAATAAATATGACAGCACAAAAACCCATATCGATAATTGTGGCGGTGGCATCGAATATGGCCATAGGCAAGGACAACGACCTGCTGTGGCATATCTCCGACGACCTCAAAAGGTTTAAGCGCCTCACCACCGGCCACACCGTAGTGATGGGCAAAAGAACCTTTTACTCGCTGCCCGTCAGACCTTTACCCAACAGAAAAAACATTGTTTTAACGGATGTTGAAAACGAAAAAATAGAAGGTTGCACCATGGCCTATTCCATAGAAGACGCCATAGAAAAGATGGACAGCGGCAACGAAAATTTCGTCATGGGAGGAGGCAGCATCTACCGTCAGTTTTTGCCCTTGGCACAAAAGCTATACATCACGAGGGTGCATCGCGCTTTCGATGCCGACACCTTCTTTCCCGAAATCGACACGAAGATATGGAAATTGGTTTCGAGAGAAGATAAAGAGCCCGAGAAAGAAGGCGGCTTTTCGTTTAGCTACGAGGTTTACGAAAAGCGACAGCAATAAGAAAAAAAGGGGCTATGGCAAAGAAAAGCACAGAAGACAAAGGGCTTGTCAACGAACTGAATTACAGAGTTCAAGAGCTTGAAAGCCTCTACGAAACGGAAGAAATTCTTAACGACTACTCTTCGCCTGCCGACGAGGTTTTGCAAGGCCTCGGCAAGATAATTGCCTCCGCCTTCCGTCACAGCCATATTTGCGCCTGCCGCATTGAAGCAGGAGATGTGAGCGTTGAAACCGACAATTTCAAGACAACACATCTTAAACTCACCGAAGCCATTGTTGCCGACGGCGAAACCAAGGGCAACATCACAGTGGTTTACACCAAACCCGTGAGAGAAGAGAAAGGCATATTTCTGCCCAACGAAAGGCAATTCCTGAAAGCTGTTGCCGCCAAAACCGGGGCCTATCTCTATTACAAAAGGCTGAGAGAAACCATTGAGGAGCTGAAAAATTCGGGCAAAGCCGTGGTGGGCAAAGAAGAAAATAAGGCTGCACAATGGCTTGAAAAACAAGGAATTGACAGAGACGATGTAGCCTCTATGCTCAAAGTAAAAATTAACTTCAGAAAAGGAGAAACAATCATCAAACAAGGAGCCATCGCCTCGTATATCATCCTTTTGGTTGAGGGACTTTCAAAAAATTATCTCGAAGGATTTCAGGAGAGAGGCTTTATCTTCAAAATCATCAAACCTTTGAATTTCATAGGCGTATCGGCTTTATACGGCGACAACACCTTTGCTTTTTCGGGCTCGGCACTGACAGACTGCACCGCCTACCTCATAGACAGCACCTTGTTTAAAAACATTTTGTCAAAAAGCGACCTTTTTATGAAAAACATTCTGAATTGGTATTGCGACACCACGCGCGGACACCTCAACAGAATGTCGTCGCTTGCCAACAAACAGTCGCTGGGGCGCTTTGCCGAGATGCTGCTTTACCTTTCGGAAGAAATCTTCGAAGGGCCTATAATCACCACAAACGTGAGCCGCAAGGATATTGCCGAGCTGGCAGGTATAAGCACCGAGAGCGGTGTAAGGTTTTTGTCGGATATGAAAAAAGACGGAATCGTTAATATTTTTCCCAATAAAATAGAGATATTAAAACCCAAAGTTTTGAGAATGATTGCGGGATAAAATTTCTATTTTTGCGGCAGCAAATAAACACAATTTTTGATGCGGCGATTGATAACACCGGTAATTCTTCTCCTGCTTTTGGCTTCTTGCGCTAAAAAAGATAGGATTATCACCATAAGCGGTAATGTTTACGACCCGGCTCTCAAAAAAAATATCGAAGGTGCCGAGATAAAGGTAAAAGCCGCCAAGGTGCAAGGAGGCGTTTACAATCCGAGTTACGTGGAAATAGCGAGCACCCGCAGCGACCCGAGCGGCAACTACAGCGTGGATGTAAAGGTTGAAAAATTCGCCGGATATCGTTTCGCCGTGAGCAAAGACCAATATTTCGATGTAGAGAAAGACGCCGGCACGGAGGAGGTGGAAGCCGGCAGCACTTACAAAGCCGACTTTAACATCTACCCTGTGGCAGAAATAAATCTGAAAGTGAAAAACACACAGCCCCAAGGCAACGACGACGAGATTAAATACAGGTTTAAAAACATAGAAGCAGCGTGCCACAGCTGCTGTAACAACACCACCGTAACGGGCACCGGGCCCACTTATTCGGCCGATAAAACCTGCGAGGTGCGGGGCGAAAAAAACATAATAATTGAATGGGTGGTAAGCAAAAAAGGCAATCAGCACCTATACAGCGACACGATATACACACCTGCCTTTAAAACAACAACTTACAAAATAGATTATTGATGACGGCGATATACAGAATTTTGGTTGTAGCCCTCGGCGGTGCCTTCGGAAGCGTTTTCAGATACCTTCTCGCCGCCTCCATACCCACGTGGTTGGGGCGCATTTACCTGTGGGGTACCTTCAGCGTTAACGTAATAGGCTCGCTAATCATAGGAATGGCGTGGGCATTCTTCGAAAAACACACCCTGTTAATCAACTGGAAACTCTTTATCATAGTGGGGTTTTTGGGCGGATTTACGACCTTCTCGTCATTTTCGCTTGAGAGCATCAACCTTTTCAAAGAAGGACACATAAGACTGATGCTGCTCTACATCATCGCCACAAATATTACCGCAATAGTCTCGGCTTTAATAGGTTACGACCTTTTTAAATTTTTTGTCATCAAATAAAAAAGTGCCGAAAGACACTTTTTTGATTTTTGCGGAATTTTCCAAGAAAGGCTTATTTTTCCCCGACGAGAGGATGCACAAACAAATCGATACAATTTTTTGTAATGCTTTTGTCGCACAAAATTGAAAGTCTTTCGATTACGTTTTTCAGCTCGCGGATATTCCCTGTCCAAGGAAGAGCCTGCAAAGCCTCAATGGCTTCCCGTTCGAAATGCAAAACCGGTTTACCGTTTTCGGCGGCAAATTGTTCGGCAAAATACCGTGATAACAAGGCAATGTCTTCCTTGCGCTCTCTGAGTGGCGGCACATGAATCAAAATCACCGACAAGCGATGATAGAGGTCCTCGCGAAAGCGTCCCTCTTTAATTTCCTCTTTCAGGTTTTTGTTGGTGGCTGCTATAACCCTCACATCCACGGGAATCTCCTTCTCCCCTCCCACTCTGGTGATTTTGTTTTCTTGCAAGGCTCTCAGCACCTTAGCCTGTGCCGATAAGCTCATATCGCCGATTTCGTCCAAGAATATGGTGCCTCCGTGAGCCTGTTCAAAATCGCCCTTTCGTTGTTTTATGGCAGAGGTAAAGCTGCCTTTCTCGTGCCCAAACAACTCACTTTCAATAAGTTCGGAAGGTATTGCGGCACAATTGACCTCGATAAAAGGGGCATGCGACCTGCCGCTTTTTTGGTGCAGCCAATGAGCGACGAGCTCCTTACCGGTGCCATTTTCTCCCGTTATCAAAACTCTGGCGTTGGTGGGCGCCACCTTTTCTATCATCTCTTTTATATTCTTCATGGCAGGCGAATCGCCTATCATCTCGTATTTTTGACTCACCTTCTTTTTCAGCACTTTTGTCTCGGTAATGAGGCGCGATTTATCGAGAGCATTTCTTATGGTGATAAGCAACCTGTTGAGGTCCAATGGCTTGGTGATAAAATCATAGGCGCCTTTCTTAATGCACTCCACAGCCGTTTCAATGTTTCCGTGACCCGAAATCATTACAAAAGGCACATCGGTCAGCTCCTGTGCTTTTTGCAGCACCTCGATGCCGTCCATGCGGGGCATTTTTATGTCGCAAAGCACAAGGTCGAACTTATCGGAAGCCAATAATTCCAAGGCTTCGTTGCCCTCTGCCGCCACACTTATTTTGTATTTCTCGTATTCCAAAATCTCTTTTAAAGTCCTCCGTATGGGAGCTTCGTCGTCAACAATTAAAATTTTCGCCATAATGCACCGGTGTTTAAATCTTCATTGAACAAAATTACATCTTTTAGGCTTTCATTTATGGAATTTTACCTTGGCTCTTAATCTTTGAAAAATTAAAAGACAATAATGTTTATTGTACTTTCAATAGCCAAAACAATCTTTAAATTCACGAGCGGTTTAAAATATTTTTACTTTTGCAAACCCGACCTAAAAACGGACGGACTTGAAATTCTGCTTTTTCCTTTAATTGCTTTTTAATTAAAGGAGTAACAAACAAATTAAATTTTTATTTAATGATGGAAAATAATAATCAAAACAAGGTTGCGGAAGAGAATAAAGAAGCTCTGCAAACCACTGCTCAAGATGAAGCAGCTAACAATGAAGTTGTTGAAAACGAGGCAATTGAAAACACAGATGCCGAAAACGTCGTGAAAAGCGAACAGGAAACGGAAGCCGGTGACAAGCCTGAAAGCGATGAAGAGAATCCCACGCCTGACAGCGATAATCAAGAGACCGTTGTCGAGGCAAAGTCGGAAGAGCCGGATGTGAAAGAAAGCGTTGAAAACTCGGAAACCGAAAGCGGTAAAGATTCGGAAGAAAAATCCGGTGCCGACGAGGACAAAGCCGCACAAGCTCAAAAGGAAAAACAGGACAAGGAAATGGATGAGCTTGAAAAACAGCAAGAGCATCTCGACAACAAAGCCAAAGACGTTCATCAGGAGGAAGATGAAGATGCCGAACATGATGAAACAGAGGAAGATACGACGGTTTATGAAGATCTGAGCCTTGAAGAGCTGGTAGCTCTGATGGAAGACTTGGTGAAAATAGAAAATATATCCGCCATCAAAAACAAGGTTATTAAAACGAACGTCGCATATCAGGAAAAATATAAAGAATTTAAAAAAGCCCACAAAGAGAAATTTTTAAGCGAGGGCGGCAATATCGAAGATTATAAATTTGATGACGGCGGCTTGCAAGCGCGCTTTAATCACAGCTTTAAAATATATAAACAAAAACGCAAGGAATTTCTTGAAGCTCAGGAGATTCTCAAGCAAGGTAACCTGAAAAGGAAAAAAGAAATTCTCGAAGAGTTGAAGATTCTCATCAACTCAAACGAATCTTTGAAAAAAATATACGACGAATTTAAAGCTCTGCAGGAAAAATGGCGTCAGATAGGCATGGTGCCGAAAAACGATGCCGCCGAGCTATGGAAAAATTACAGCTTTCTGGTTGATACTTTCTTCGACAAAGTAAGGATAAACAGGGAGTTACGTGACCTCGACATGAGAAAAAACCTTGAAGCCAAGATAGAACTCACCGAAAAAACCGAAGAGCTTTTACTCGAAAAATCCATTACCAAATCTTTTAAGTTGCTTCAGGAATATCACCGCCGCTGGCGTGAAATAGGCCCCGTGCCGCACGACAAAAGCGATGAAATTTGGGAGCGCTTTAAAGCAGCCACCGAAAAGGTAAATCAGCGTCGCAGAGAGTATTACGAAAAATTGGAGGAAGAACAGAACAACAATCTGGCACTGAAGACAGAGTTGTGCGAGAAAGCCGAAGTTCTTTCAAACAACGAGTATGCGAGTGCACGACTGTGGAATGAAAAAACCAAAGAATTTGAAGAGCTTTTTGCAAGCTGGCGCAAGATAGGACCTGCACCGCGAAAATTCAACGACGACATCTGGAACAGGTTCAAAAGCGCCATGAACAATTTCTACAAAAACAAAAAAGCCTTCTTCGCCGCCTTGAAAGAGGAACAGATGAACAATTACAATCTAAAACTCGACATCTGCAAAACCGCCGAGGCCATGCAAGACAGCACCGACTGGCGCAGCACCACAAAAGATTTGATAAACCTGCAAAAAGAGTGGAAAAAGATAGGCCCCGTCCCCTCGAAACATTCCGACAAAATATGGAAACGTTTCAGAGCTGCTTGCGACCACTTTTTCAACAGAAAAGAAGAATACTTTAAAAATCTTAAAGAAAACGAAAAAGAAAATCTTGCCAAGAAGAAAGAACTTATTGAAACCGTGAGGAATACGGTATTCGATGAGGATAAAACGGCGGCTCTGAACCAGATGAAAGAGCTCCAAAAACAATGGATTGAAATAGGACAAGTGCCCTTTAACCAAAAAGCTAAAATCAACAAGGAATTTCGCGATGCGGTGGACGAGAAACTCAACGAAATCGGTCTGTCGTCGGTGGACCTCGAGCTGCAAAGGATAAAAGAGCGCATTGGCGACGATAAAAACGCCGATAAAGAAGCCTTGCATATTTTGACCAAGGAGATGAACGCCTTGAAAGTAAAAATGGAAAAAGTAAAAAGCGAAATAGGCACTTGGGAAAACAATATCAGCCTCTTTGCCAATTCCAAAAACGCCGAGGTGATTAAGAAGGAGTTTCAAGACAGGATAGAAAAAGCCAATGAAGGCCTTAAGAAGATGAATGCTCGCTTCAGACAACTCGACAAAAACATCAGAGCTCTGAAATCGGGAGATTGATGGGGTTTTGAGGTTTGCCGTTTGTTGTTTGCTGTTTGCTGTTTGAGGTTTGCTGTTT
>CAZPGC010000022.1:8258-29410 GCA_964585875.1 uncultured Prolixibacteraceae bacterium
GATTTGCGGGCGGCAATGGTGAGCAAAACGCCCAATACCACGCCTAGAACGGCAGCAAAAACCAAGCGGTATTGCGGAGGCATAAGGAAAGTGACGGTGTGGGCGGGTATCCAGAAGAGCGGGATGGTGCGCTTGAAGACGAAATCCCACTGCACAAACCAGTTTATCGAAGGGAATATCTCGCTGAATTTCACCGGTTTAAAAAAACCTTTTAAGGTGCCGCCATTGTCGATTATGTGTGTGTCGGTGATTTTATGCAGAGTCATAAAAACCGGAGCGAAAATAAGGTTCATAAAAGCACTGACGGCAAAGGCCGTTATCAAGCGGCTCCAGCCCAAACCGGCAGCGGCGGCGGCGAAAATATCGGGCTTTTTCATGGACTCCACGGCCGTTTCCATGCCAAAATAATGACTGAGAAGGACGGGCGTCCCGCTTGCAAAAATCACAAAAGCCATTTTTATGCCCAAGCCGAGCAGGCCCCAAACAACGGCGCGCGGCAATAGTCCGAAGCCTTTTTCGTTATAAACGCCTTTACGCAAGCGCAAGCCCAGACTCTCTCCCAAAGTGGACAGCAAAGCAAACTTCAAAAAGCCCGCAACATACCAATAATGAGGGTTATAGATAAAGGAGTCCTGTATTTTTTTCAAAAACGGAAAGGGAATAAAAACGGCTATGGAAACCGCAAGTATAAGGGCGAACAGCAAGTCTTTTTTCGTCATTTTCTATTCTTTTTTTCGTATGCCATGGAATAAACATCCACTAGAAACATTATGTACAGAAACAGTTGAGTCGCCAAAGCCGCAGTGTTATCGTCGTATTCGGCTCCTTCGAAAAAAACTTCGTCCATTAGGGCAAAAAGCAGTGCGGAATACGGGTGCTTCTCCATGGATTCATAAAAAGAATCGTCGAAAGTGCCGTCGTCGGAAATATGGTCCGCAATCATTTTATCGTGCCGTGAAAAAATTTCCTTAATCATTTCAGAGCTTATAATGGGCAACTCTCCATCTTTAGAGCCAAACAAACTGTCGATAAGATGAAAATAATGAAAAACGGCACTCAAAAATTCCGGATTCTCATCTATCTCAATCATAGTCTCGCCGAATGAGTACAAATAAGGCTGACGCTTGCTCAGAGAGAGCAAAGCCTTTTCGTAGGCCTCATCTGTCAAGGCATCAATGCGGTTTATGGTTTCCTCTATGTATTCTTCACTAAATCCCTTCATTACACGTCGGCTTTTTCAATTCTTATTCTTGCATCCACGGCCACAACTTTCTCCGGTGTTCCCAGCAGAGGATTTATATCCATTTCCATAATTTCGGGGGCGTGATGCAGCAGTGCCGAAAGGCGTTCTATTGCTTCGGCAAAGAGTTCTTCATTGACTCCGGCCTGACCACGCACTCCCTGTATTATCTTGTAACTCTTAAGTTTACGAATCATATCAAGGGCAGCGGGCTTGCTAACGGGCTCAAGGTCGTAGGAGACATCTTTGAGCACTTCTATAAAAATACCACCCAGACCGCAGAGAACCATGTGCCCGAAGTTCTCTTCATATTTGGCGCCGGCAAAAAGCTCCGTGCCGCTTAACATCTGCTGCATAAGCACGGCGGTGGTGTCTTTTATCGTTATCATTCTTTCAAATTCAGCTCTCACCTGTTCCGGTGTTTTTACGTTTAGAACCACACCTCCAACATCGGATTTATGAACCGGCCCCACCACTTTCATAACAAGCGGAAAGCCAAGATATTCGCTCGCTTGCACTGCTTCTTCGGCTGTGCGCACTACCTTTTCTTTCGCTCTTTCTATGCCCACGGCATCAAGCAAAGCGCTTACTTCGCGGGGAGCGAGATATCCGTTGTCGTCTCTGTAATCGATTATACTTCTGATTCTTGCAACATCAACATCGGGATATTTGTAAGTGCCTACTGAGGGTTTGGGGGTATGATAAACTTTGGCAATGGCATTGCCGAGATTCACCTCATCGGGGAAGTTAATACGTCCCTTGTCGAGAAAGGCTTTCACCTCTTCCTCGGCAGTTAGAATAGAAGGCAGCACTGGGAATATCGGTTTGCGCGCAGTCTTCATTTTTTCATGAAGCAAATCGTAAACATCGAAAACACGATTGAGTCCCGGCGTGCCGAAAATAACCACCATAGCGTCAATATCGTCCATCTTGCCGTCAACGTAGTCTATGATTGTACCCAACTGCTCGGCGGTGCCTGTGGCGAGGAAATCGATGGGGTTGGCAACGGAAGAACCGGGGAAGAGATGTGTCAGAAGCTCTTGAGCCACAGGCCCTTCAATAGGAGGCACCTCCATGCCTCCCTTGCTCAGGGCGTCGGTGAGCATCACGGCAGGACCTCCGGCGTGGGTGATAACGGCAATGCGCTTACCCTTCACTTCGGGGTGCATAAACACGGCCGCCACATTCATCAGCTCTTCGCGCCCGTAGCAACGAACAATACCCGCTTTGCGAAAGAGTGCATCCACGGCCAAGTCGGAGCTGGCAAGGGCTCCCGTATGCGAGGAGGCTGCACGGCTGCCGGCTTCCGATGCACCGGCCTTAATGGCGGCAATACGACAGCCTTTTGAGATGAGAGAAGCAGCGTGTTTCAACAGTTTGCGCGGCTTTCGTATGTTTTCGATATACAGCAATTTTACCTTCGACGATTTTTCTTCATCGAAAGTATTATCCATATATTCCAAAACCTCTTCAACACCAAGTTGGGCCGAATTGCCAACGGAATACACCGAAGAAAAACTCAAGCCCTTGGGAATGCCCGACTCCAGAATAAAACAAGCGGTGGCGCCGGAGCCGGAAATAAAATCAATACCGCGGTTGTTAAGTTTTGGAATGGGCTGCGTGAAAATGCTGTGGTGCTTGGGAGTGAGAATGCCTGTGCAGTTGGGGCCTATCAAAGCACCGTCAACCTCGTTTATCATAGCTACAATCTTGTCTTCCAGAGCTTTACCCTCGGCACTCTCTTCGCTGAAACCTGCCGAGATAATAATAAAAGCACGGGTGTTTTTCTCTTTGATAAGCGTTTCCACGGTTTGTGGCGTGTATTTGGCCGCAATGGCTATCACCGCCAAATCAACTTCGGGCAAATCTTTAATATCGCGATACGATTTGACGCCCTGCACTTCATCTTCCTTCAGATTAAGAACATACACATCACCATTGAAACCACCGTCCAATATATTTTTCAAAATTTTACCGCCCGGCTTGTGAATATCGTTGGAGGCACCCACCACCACAATCGATTTAGGGTCTGTTAATTGCTTGTTTATCATTATTTATCAGTATTTTAAGTATTCAGAATTTAGGGTGCTAAGCTATGAAAAAATATGATAAAAATTATACCTTTAAATCCTGATGGATAGATAAACGGTTTTTGATTACCGCAAAAGATTTGTTTATGGTTTTTGCAGAGTTTTCTAAGAGACGGCGCTTACTTAAAAATCAATCAAAGTGTTGCCAGAGGGACTGCCTTTGAGGAAGATATTAACTCCGAAGTGGATATTTGCATATTTTACCGCATCGGGGACGAAGACTCCCACCACGTTATCGGTAACGAGATAGACCTGCACGGGAGCGTAGTTGTAATATATGCCCGCACCGAAAGTAAGGAAGCTCCTGTCAACCATGGTGTAGGAGCCGATAACTCCCAGATTGTCAAGCAACTGACGGTAATATGTAAGGGAGAGCGAGGGGCGCCATACCTTGTTTACTATCTCGGAACGAAAAACGGCTCCGATGGTTTCTATGTCGCTGAGCTCGTAAGTGCCGCCGAGATAGACTTTCCCTGTGGTCAAGATGTTGTAGCTGTGCCACGTTTGTTCCACGTCGAATTTATTAACCAAGGAATCTCCTATTTCTTTGAGCCTTTGATCAATTTGGTCTTGCGTCATGCCGCGAAACTCGAGGGCATCGATTCCTTCAAAGGTCCATTTCACATTATGATTGGTGAAATTAGAAAAATTCCTGTCGAACTTGATGTATCCCAAGTCGAGTACCGAAGCCGAAAAGCTGAAC
Organism: uncultured Prolixibacteraceae bacterium; assembly: GCA_964585875.1. GTDB lineage: Bacteria > Bacteroidota > Bacteroidia > Bacteroidales > UBA1556 > UBA6267. Next base: position 12,292 of record CAZPGC010000022.1, read on the forward strand.
TCGTCATTTAGTCTGAAGGTGGCACCGAGGTCGATGCTCAAACCGAAGCTGCCGCCGTAAAAAAGATAATTGCCGTCGATGGCATTACCGCCGCCACCTGTCCAAGAACTTGGTAACGAGGAATTTACCTCGACATTTGTTTGGGTGGTGAGGAAATAATCATTATCGGCGGTATAGAGTGAGGCATCCAAATATTTGGTTTGGATATTTGATTTTCCGAAAAGCATATTAACACGCGCACCGAAATTCCATTGCGGGTTAAAATCCCAAGCTGCACCAAAGGAATATTGGCGGTAGTGGGTAGCCTTCAGGTATGTGGGGTTAAGATTCACGGTTTGACCGATAAACTGCGAGTTTCCTTTCAAAGCCAGCTTAACCAAGTCGCCCGCATAGAGCATATTCCAGTCAACATAATCGGAAATAGAAAGAGTGAAATAGTATTCTTTCCACTTCATACCACCGCTAAGCCACTGAACTGCATCACGTTGTGTTATGGCATTTTTGTTTTTCACATGCTTCAAAATGCTGTTGGCATCAAGGTACAACGAATCACCGGCACCGCGTGTAAAAATCTGATTGTATTTTGCTCCGTTGGTGCCCAACTCAGTGTAAAGCGAAGAAAGGGCAGGCACTCCGAAATGATATTGCGCATCGGGTATAAAGGCGGGATTAAGCAGATTCGACTGATACACATTGCGCATATTGTAGATGGTATGGTCAAACTGGGCGGTGATTGTCCCCCAGGAAGCTACAACCGAAAGAAGAAGCGCTGTTCTGATTATTTGTATTTTTCTCTTCATGGCTTTTCTCTTTTAAAAATTTACAACTCGGTCATATAGTTAAGCTTGACAGCCATCTTTATATCGACATAGTAGTCGGAATAAATTTTCACAACTTTCTGCCCCTGTTCGGTGGTGGAAAGCGAAGCCCTGAAGATAATCTTTTTGGTATCCCAAAAATGCTGAAGTTTGTCGCCTTTGAGAGTAACCACGGTGGTTTGGTTCAATGGCGTGGAAGTTCTGTAATCCGGTGGCGGACCGACAGTTGCCGGCACAAGTATTTGTTGGTCTTTGCTTAAAAGCGAATCCAAAATCACATAATTTGTATCTGCAAGATAAACTTGCACCTTGGCTTCCGAAGGAAAGAGGTTGCTCAAATTAAAACGCAAGTCGGCAGATATTACACCCTCGTCTTTTTTAATGGAAAAATCGGAGCTGTCCTGAACCGTGAAATTCAGCGCCCTGCCGTACAGCGGCAATTCGATTTCGGCATTCACATATACACGCGATGTATCCATCAGGAAATTATAAACAGGATTGCCGGAGGGGTTGGTGGTAAAAGTCTCCTTAAAAACAACCTTTTTGGGTTGGAAGTTGAACAGGTCTGTAATATTGGAGTTGTTTTTGTCGAACAAATAGCTTGTGGTGTCGAAATCGTACATTTTCTTAGCGGCATCAATAGCCATATCAGGCAAAAGTGTAGAAATCACATCTTTCGTAACACCGTCTCTTTCAACGTAAAACTCGTCCATATGAACATTCAAAGGAATGCCGAAAGAGTTGTAAAAACTGAGATGCAATTTGGGGTCTTCGAGAAAAATCTGGTCAACGGTGGAGTTGTCGAACAAGGAGATACCCAAAACGCTTTTGTCGGCTATAAAGTTATATTTACCGAAGTAACCACTTGCATTATAATAAGTTACCTTCGAAAGACCCTGTTTTATTTTCAGTACGTAGGGCGAATTGTTGGCTGCTACACCGAAATTGACTCTCGCCTTAAAAAACTGATGCAGCACATTGTCGTTACCATTGGGATGTTTGAAAACAGCCGTGTATAAATTAAGAGGAAAAGAAACCTTGACGGTGTGCATACCGCCGTTGGATTTAGGAATCTTCACGGTTTTATAAAAAGTGACACCATATTTGGTGAGCTCGGGAATGATAATGTCGATATTGGCATCGTGGTTTAGGTCGGTGCTTATTTCGACGTCCATAAAACCGCTTTTAAAGAACACGGTATCAAGCACTTCATTATTATTTCCTTTCAAAGAAGCATAGATATCGAAAAGTTCCGAGGTGGAATCGCCCGGCACCATCGAAGGTGGCAACACCAAAGTAAGGTTGGTGTCGATAGACTGGTCGGGGATAATGACTGTGCTGTCGGCGAAGGTGGAATAAGACCTTTGCCTGTATATCAAACTGAGTAAACCGTCGGGATATTCTTTCCATTCCTCGGTGCTGTTTTCGATAATGTCTTTCATCGTAAGCCTTGACTTGACAACGGGCGCCGCAATCTCAGGATTCCATTGACCGCCACCGATTTTATCGACATCAAAACGCTTTTTATAACAAGAATTTAATAGCAGCGAGGTGGATAGTAAAATTATGATTATCAATATGTTTTTAATCCGTACCATATTAGTTTATTGTGTGTTAAGTTCCGATTTTGTTAGAATAACGAGCTCAAAAGAACGCTATTTTTTGAACCTTTAAAAGTACAAAAATTTTTATACGTTCCGAATTATTTTATCAAAAAATTACTTATCACCCGATTATTAACGGTAATCAGACGCAAAAAACCTTTTTTTGTTGCCTGTTCCACAATAAAATCTCCGGAAGAAACGAACTCCTTCTCCCCTTTCACGGCACCCGTTGAAGTAATGAAAAACAAGGAGTTATCATTTTTATCGCGCAGCACCAAACGAATGCTGTCGGCGCTTACAAAGTCAACCGGCACAATTCTGTCAATATTTTGCTCGCTAAACAAAGTATCCAACAATTTTTTCTTGTTTTGTGAAAATATTTGAAGTCTGTTCCTGTCGAAATACACAAAATCTTTGTTTCCGTCGAGGTCAAAATCGCAAAGCAGGAACTTATGTCCGGGCGAGAAATCGGAAAGAGAAATCTTATCCACGTTGCCGTCGGCGTCAATTTCCACTGCCCTGCCCATCAAGTCGGTGGTAACGAGTCGCGCCATGCTCCCCTTTCCTATTTTGGCAAAGCCCGTCCTGTAATTGTTGGTAAAAGCCAGTTTGGCCTCCATTCGCGCCTCACCCTTCCTGTTGGCAAAAGTTACGTTTCCGAGAGTGTCGGCAAAGAGCAGAAAATCTTTGGTTCTCAATCGAAAATGCTCTACGGGAGTGAGATAAGCCCTTGAGAATACGGGATTTACCCAACCCGGCGTTTCGGTTTGGTCGAGTCTGAAATTGTGCAATTTCCCGTCTTCGAGGGGTATCAGAATACGGTAATTTTTCACACGGTCGTAGTCCATAAGACTCATTTTTCCCGTTGCCGTCACAGGCAGCTTAAAAGGATATTCGTCCACTCTGTTTCCGTTTAAATCAACGATATAGATATAATTTGAGGTATTGAAAACGTATTGATATTTGCCGTTTTTATAAAAATCGAGCATATAAATATCGCTTTTAGGAGCTTCGAGCAACGGAATTTTCCAAGCTATTTTCCCTTTGGAGTCGATGCGGTACAGCGAATTTTGGTTGTCGAAAATCAAGACCTCACGCGCCCCGTTGGTGTGGTTGGTTATTATATAAGGTCTGCCCAAAGCCTTGGCGTCTAAGGCTTCCTGCCAACTGACTGGCTCTTCATCCTCATCTTCCGAGTATCCGAAGTCCATTGCTACCGACGTGTAAGTGCCGTTTTCCGCCGTGCTGAATTCAAGGGCAATAGCTCCGATATTACCCGGAGTGAAACCTATTTTCTTAAAGTCGATGAGCGAATTTTTGGTGAAATGCGAGAAATATCGACCGTAATATTTCATATTAAAATACAGAAACTTATTTATTTTATCGCTCAACAATTTGGAAAATTCTTTAAAGTGGGAATCGCTTGCCAAAGTCTTGCCTATCAGGTATGTATCGATAAAAGAGCGCAATGCCGCCTGCGAATTGGCAAAGACCACATAATTGCCCACCGTAACATAAAAACCGTGTTGCAGCTTATCGTAAACCGAGCCGAAAACCTTGGGGATAAAATAAGGAATGCCGATGTTTCGAATGGCATAAGAGCGATAAAAAACCGTATCGGGCGTGAGGTTGTGCACCTCTGCCGCGCGTACGGCAATGCGTCCCAGCTGTTGCTCCGCCTCTTTTATATCGGTGCATGAAAACACTGCAAAAGAATGGTCGGCTGCATTCTCATAATCGCAGGAGGTGATACAAAAAGCAGCCTCTTTATTTACCCACGAAAGGATATTTTCATGCAAATCGAAAGAATATTTTTTTTCCATGGCACCCACGGCAGTATGACTTTTATCGTCGAAATAAGAAGAAATTTTATCATACAAACCGGCGAAATCGCTCACGCCCGTGTAATTGAGCAACATGGTGTTGTAGGGCAATATATCGAACATGGAAACGCTAACGGGTTTGAATCCCGCAAACCTGCCGAGGTAGCTGTCGGAGGAGTCGGAATAGATGGAATAACCTGTCATAAACAAATGATTATCCGACAGATTTACATCGAGCTCTGCCTTTTCGGCAAGGCTGCCGAAATGCTTCACCTCATCGCGATAATCGGGGGCAAAGGCTGAAAGAAAGCGGTAAAAATATTTGTAATTGACATATAAATTCATCTTGCTGTCGCCCGAAATTTTCAGCAACTTGGCCGTCAAAGGGTCGGAAGAATTGCGCTTATCGCTTTTTAAAGTATAGATTACTTTTTCGATGAGCATCCTGCTTGCCGAAGCGGAAATAAGAGATTTGTTTACGGTAAAAAAGAAGCTCCGTCCCTTCTTTCCAATGAATTTGTAAATGGTAAAACCTTCAAAATCCGACTGTGTCAAAGTGCCTTTTTTCTTGAGGATTTTCGCCAAATCATCACCGTCGAAATTCATGAGAGGCACCGAAAAAAGATAAGCGAATTTGTCGAGTCCCATAAAATGACAGGAGATATAAACGGCACTCTTTTGATAGGCGGGTGCCAAACTTTTGTTTTCTTTAATGCTCTTCAAAATGCCCGTCCACGAATCACGCAGCGAGTCAAGGGTTTCGGCGGTAAAGAGAGAAGAAAGCAGTGAGGAGTCGGCCGAGACGGCATCCTCCAAAACGGGAAAGTCGCTGACTTTCAGCACAAAAGCATTGTTGACAGGTATGGCGTCGAAAGGATTGTCCAATTTTGTTATCGCCTTGGTGAAAAACCGGTAGCCGAAAAAACCGCCGGCGCTTAGCACAAGCAAAAGCAGTGAAAATATAATAATTTTTGTCCTATTCATCGTTATGTAATTTACTGAATAACCGAATGTTACTTCAACTAATCAAATGTTGCCGTCAAAATCAAATTTAGGACAAAGACTAAAAGTGTCAAACGGTAAAAATAAAATTCATTAACAGCGAATTGTTAATACCCGCCACAGGAAAAGGCGAATCTTACCGGACAGGCCTACTCTACTTCCCGAATTGAATGCCTACCACAGTCAAGTCGTCAAAGCGGGGCAAATCGCCCGTGAATGCCGCAACTTCCTTTAACAAAAGTTCGCAAGTTCGGTCTATTGATAAATCAGCCGTATGTTTTAAAATCTCCATTACCCTTTCTTCACCAAATTCATTATCCTGTGCGTCAACAGCTTCGGTAAGCCCGTCGGTAAAAAGCAGCAACTTATCGCCATTTTGCATAGCTATACGCCTTTGGACGTATTGGAAATCGTCCACAATACCCAAGGCGATATTCTGCTCTCCTTCCAAAACTTTCACCTCTCCCCCGCTGACCAAAAAAGGCTTGTTATGTCCCGCGAAAGAATAAGTGAGCTCGCCTGTGCGCGCATCGAGCAAACAAAGAAAAGCAGTGACAAACATAGCCTCGCCATTGTCGATGTTTACAAAGTCGTTTGTCTTTTGCAGCACTGCCGCCGGCGACAGCTCTTCGCGACTGTAAACCCTTATGGCCGTGTGACATATAAGCATAAAAGCTGCTGCGGGAATACCCTTTCCCGACACATCGGCAACGAGAAAACCGAGCTTGCCGTCCACCGGAGAAAAAACATCGTAAAAATCACCGCTGACCTCCTTGGCAGGGCTGTAATGAGTGTAAATGCCCACCTGCGGAAAGGCCTCGAGACCTCCTTTTATTTCGGGTAGCAGTGCCGCCTGTATCAGTGCCCCCGCCTCTATGTCGGCCTCGAGCACTTTCAACTGCTTTCCCTGCTCTATCTTGCGCCTTAAAAAATCTATATCTTCCTTGCATTTCAAAATCGTCGCCTTTAAATCGCTGAAATCTATGGGCTTGGTGACGAAGTCAAAAGCGCCGTTGTTCATCGCCGTCCTGATGTTTTTCATATCGCCGTAGGCAGAAACCATCAAAACCCTGATTAAGGGATTGCCCAACTCCTTGATACGTTTCAGCAGAGTTAAGCCGTTCATTACAGGCATATTGATATCGGCCAAGACAACGGAGATATCCTCGTTTTTACTCAATATTTCCAGCGCTTCCATTCCGTTGGACGCAAAATAAAACTCAAACTCACCGCTTTTTATCTCTTTGCGAAACATCTGACGAATCAAAAGCGCCAAATCGGGCTCGTCGTCAACACTCAATATTTTCAAAGCTTTTTCATTCATTTTCAGGAAATTGGCAATTCTATTACAAATATGGTAAATTCATTTTCCACGCTCTCCACTTTGATTTCGCCACCGTGGATGTTTTTCACTATTTCGTAGCTCATGGTAAGCCCCAGTCCGGTGCCTTTTCCGGCCGGCTTTGTGGTAAAAAAGGGAGTAAACAACTTCTCTTTCACCCTTGAAGACATCCCGATACCGTTATCGGCAATTTCGATGATAACTTTGCCGTCTTTCTTACTCGTTTTGATGTCGATACGCGCCTCGAAATCGCCGCTTTTTTCCTTTTTCTCCATAAGCGCATGACAGGCATTGTTTACAAGGTTTATAAAAACCCTCCCCAGGTCTTGCGCCACAAGCATCAGCTTGCCGATATTTTTATCAAGTTCAAAATTCAACGTGGCGATGAAAGAAGGATACTCGCCCCTAACACCCTGATATGCAAGCATTGCGGAGTCCTGCAAGAGTAAATTCAAATCGGTGGATTCCTTCACCGCATGCCCAGCACGTGCCGTTTCGAGCATACGCTTTATGATGCGTGCCGCGCGGCTGCCGTGCTCTATGATGCGGTCGCTGTTTTCCTTGAGCAAAGCCGTAAGTTCTTCAATTTCTTCACGTTTTTTCGCCGTGGCACCTCCTTTTATCTCGCCCAATAACTCCTCAAGCTCGGCGGAATATTGTTTTATTAAAAGCGCAAAATTATTAACGAAATTCAAGGGATTGCGTATCTCGTGAGCTATGCCCGCCGATATCTGACCCAGAGAGGCAAGGCGCTCCGACTCAATAAGTTGCTGCTGCGCATTTTTAAGTTTTTGCATAGCCTCCTCAAGTTTTGCGCGCTCTCTTTCGAGCTCTTCATTCTTCTGTTGCAAAATCAAATTGCTCTTCTTTGCCAGTCGCAAACTACGTATAAAAGCTAAAAGCGACAAAATGACAAGCAAGAGGATTACAGCCATGTAAAACGTCCTTCTTTTGAGTTTTTCCGAACGCATCTCGGCAAGCTGCTTTTCGGCTTTGGCGGCCTGTAATTCCCTGCTGTGGTTGAGCCGCCGAATGCTGTCGCGAGCAATAACAAGCTTGGAAATGGTATCGCGACGAAGCATAGATGCTATTTCATTCTCTTTCTCCTTGACAAGCAGCTGCTGACGATAGATATCCGCCTCATTGCGAAGCTTTTGCAGTCGCAATTTCAAATTTTCCTTTTCGGCTTTTTCCGCCGCCCTCTCGGCCTTCAGCAACTGCATCTCCTTGCTGTGTGCCTCGGCAATAAGACGCTGTTTTTCGAGCTGCATTTTCCGCAAATTTTCTTTTACAAACTCGTATTTTTTAAGGCTCTCGTAGTTATCCAAACGCCGGCTCAAAGCTGCAAGGTTTTCCTTTTCTTCCGAGGAGGCTCGCAACAGGGAGTCGCTTATTCCCGCCGATTTTTCGGAGAATATCAGGGCTCTTTGGTAGTCCTTGTTTTTTATGGCAATACGCTCCGCCATAGCGTAGGTTTTCAATTTGTTTTCATACGAAAGTTTGTTCACCGACTCCAAAGCCATTTCATTGTAGCGAGAGGCCTTTTTCATTTCGTTTTCTTCAAGAAACAGCTCTGTCAACTTGTTGATTATGCGCACCTTCATATTTTCATCATTGCACTGCGACCAAGCCCTGTTGAGATAACCCACCGCCGCCACGCCGTTTTTTTTCTTCAACTCCAATTCCGACAAACGAACATAAGAAAGTGCAAGAATACTGTCGGAAGTCAACGTGTTGTCGATGAGCAGTTTATAGCTGCCGGCAGCATTGTCGTATTTTCCCGCGGCAAAATAATCTTCGGCCAAAAGAAATAAAAAAGACGCGAAAGAAGAATCGTTTTTCCGGCGCGAGATTTTAACAAGCTCCAAGTCGTATTGAATAGCATTTTCGTAATCACCTTTCTCTCTGTATGTTAGGGCAATCATACGATTCGATTCCACCTGCTCCCGCCAGCGCTGATAGATGACCGAATATTTACGGCACAAGCCGTAGTAGAAAAGAGCGTCGTCGTATTTTTTCAGGTTAAAAGCCGCCTTACCGAAGTTGCCGTATAACTTTACGCGGTCGATGCCGAAAGGGACGAGTTTATATAAGGAGTCGGCAAGGGAAAAAGATTCATAGGCCTTTTGCCACAAGTGCGCCCGATTGAACAAAATACCCTTTTCCAACTCCGTGCGCGACATATATTCATAGTCCTCGAGAACAGAAAATATCTTGGAGGCATTCAGCAGATTGACGTAAGCATTCACATCATCATTAAGAGCCATAAAAGCCTTTCCCTTAATAAGATAAGCGCGTGCCTGATAATATCTTGCGCCTGCTTTATCCGCTCTCTTCAACAAAACGGAAGCCGTGGAGTCGGCTTTGGAGTAGCGCCGCGAAAGCATAAAAGACTCGGCCTCGGTGAGCAACTTTTTAAAATCTTGAAGAAAAACATCAGAGGCCTCTTTTGAGCTATTGTTCAACAAATTTTGTGAAAATGCGGAGCCGGAGCATAAAATCGACAATGCCCAAACAAGAGTGATTAGCACCTTTCTCCTCGAATCGTTTATCTTCTTCATTATTCACAAATATAAATATCTTATTCCTATCAACAACATTTAATTATAACTTCGCCGGCTGCGGGACCTTTTGCCTGCTATAATTTAACAAAAACACAAAAGATTATGAAAATCAAAACATTAGCACTTGTATTTATCCTTTCCGCTTTTGCGGTGATTTCGGCTTTTAAGTATAAAGCCAACGAAAAAAAAGACTATTTAATTACCATTAAAACGGATTTCGGCGAGATGAAAGCCATACTTTTCGACGACACTCCCATACACAAAAAGAATTTTATAAAACTTGCTCAAGAAGGGGTTTACAACGGCAGCACCTTCCACCGCGTCATCAACAATTTTATGATACAAGGAGGCATTCCCGCCGGAGCTTTTGCCAAGAGATTCGACACTCTGAGCTTTGAAGAACGCACCTTGCCCAACGAGATAATGGAAAAACACAAGCACGATTTCGGTGCCATAGCCGCCGCGCGGACACCAAATCCGGAAAAGCGCTCGGACATTAGCCAATTTTATATCGTCCAAAACCACTACGGAGCCCATAACCTCGACAATAATTACACGGTCTTCGGCAAGGTGGTGGTAGGTTTCGACGTGATTGACAAAATAGCCTCACAACCTGTCAACGGGAGCGCTCCGGTGAAGCCCATAAAGATGCAAGTGAGTGCCGAATTGGTTAAAAGAAGCGATATGATTAAATTTTACGGCAGCGACGTTTACAAGTGATGCGTGCAAAAGGCCAAAATTCTTAGTGTCTGTCTATAAACCGGTTGCGAAAAAAAAGAAGCAAAGCATTCTCAATTGCCTTCTTCAGACAAATATTTTATGCGCATAAGACGCACGTCTTTTTCGGTGTAATCATCCTCGCCCAAAGCATTCAGAGCATCCTCCCAGCTGTCGGTTTCGGCTTCTTCCTCGTAATATTCCAGAATTTCATCCTGAATGTAGGGGTCAACGTTTTCTTCTATGTAATAATCGATATCGAGGTAGGTTCCCGAATCGACAATCTTTTCTATTTCGTCGAGCAATTCTTCGAAGGCAAGTCCCTTGGCCACAGCCACATCATCAAGCGAAGTTTTCCTGTCGATGGCCTGTATGATATAGACTTTGGAGATGGATTTCTTGGGCACCGATTTCACAACGAGGTCGGTGGGTCTTATGATGTCGTGCTCTTCGATATATTTTTTTATAACATCAATAAAAGGCTGTCCATACTTTTTGGCTTTGCCGGCGCCCACACCCGTTATACGCAACATCTCTTCCATAGTAACCGGATATTGGATAGTCATATCTTCGAGTGAAGGGTCTTGAAATATGACAAAGGGCGGCTTACCTTCCTTTTTGGATATGTCTTTTCGCAATTCTTTCAGCATTTTAAACAAGACCTCATCGCCTGCCGAGCCTTTGTTGCCGCCGCCGGGAACTATGGCATCGTCATCGTCGATATGGTCGTAGTCGTGGTCTTTGGCAATTTCAATTTTATACGGCCTTTCAATATATTCCCTACCCTTTTCGGTAAGTTTCAACACCCCGTATTGCTCTATATCTTTTTCGAGTAAAAGCTGGATAAGAGCCTGACGAATAACTCCCATCCAATATTTCTCGTCTTTGGAAGCTCCTTTGCCGAAGATGTCGAGCAAATGGTGTTTCACGGTTTTCACATTGGTGTTCAAAGTGCCCATTAAAACATGGCTGATGTGCTTTGCTTTAAAGAGCTCTTTGGTATCGCGAACAGCTTCAAGAACAAGCTTTATATCGTCGGTAGCATCGAATAACTGCTTGGGATTTATGCAGTTATCACAATTATTGCAATTGTCGTGCGGATAAATCTCTCCGAAATAATGCAGAATTTGCTTGCGGCGACAGATTGACGACTCGGCATATGATACCGTTTCAAGCAGCAGTTGCTTTCCTATCTCTTGCTCAGCCACGGGTTTGCCTTTCATAAATTTCTCCAGCTTCTGAATGTCGTCGTAGCGGTAAAAGGTTATGCACTTGCCTTCGCCGCCATCGCGACCGGAGCGCCCCGTCTCCTGATAATACGACTCCAAGCTTTTGGGAATATCGTGATGAATGACAAAGCGCACATCGGGCTTGTCGATACCCATACCAAAGGCTATTGTTGCCACAATCACATCAACGTCTTCCATAAGGAATTTATCCTGATTGGTGCGCCGTGTCAGCGAGTCGAGACCGGCATGATAAGGCAAGGCTTTTATGCCGTTAACTTGCAGCACCTCAGCTACTTCCTCAACTTTTTTCCTGCTAAGGCAATAGACTATACCCGACTTACCCTCATTCTCTTTGATGAACCTGATAATGTCTTTCAAAACATTCTTAGTCTTGGGGCGCACCTCATAATAAAGGTTAGCCCTGTTGAAAGAATCTTTGAAAACCTTGGCGTCGTTCATTTTCAGGTTTTTCAAGATATCACTTTGCACCTTTGGCGTTGCCGTTGCCGTAAGTGCTATTAAAGGCACATTGGGATTTATGGCATCGATAATGGGACGAAGTTTACGGTATTCGGGGCGGAAGTCGTGCCCCCATTCTGAAATACAGTGAGCCTCGTCAATGGCAAAGAACTTGATATCCAAGCTCTTAAAGAAATCCACATTTTCTTCCTTGACCAAACTTTCGGGTGCCACATACAACAGTTTTGTAAGCCCGCTCGTCAAATCGTTTTTCACCTCTTCCATCTCGGCCTTGCTCAACGACGAGTTTAAAACGTGGGCAACACCACGTTTGGAAACAAAAGCGCGTATGGAATCCACTTGATTTTTCATCAAGGCTATCAAAGGTGAAATAATGATGGAAGTGCCGTCGAGCATTATGGCAGGCAGTTGGTAACAAAGCGATTTACCTCCACCTGTGGGCATTATCACAAAAGTATCGTTGCCGTCGAGCAAACTTCTGATAATTTGTTCCTGATTTCCCTTAAAACTGTCGAAACCGAAAAAGGATTTCAACACCTTATGTATCTCGTTATCCGTTTTCATCAATTATAGATTAAAACAACAAAACCCGATTTAAGTTTTGGAATACTAAATTAAACAAAAAAGCAACTTAAAAGAAAACTTTTTTTGATTTTTTTTTGAAAATAATCGGTCGGGGCCTTAAACGGTATCCTGCCGGAGATTAGTAAAAGGTCTAACACTAAAATGCATTGAAATTTACATTAAACAGCAATTCGAAAGAAAAATCTTTGTAATTTTCCAAATAAATTGTTCTCAATCCAATATCGAAGGGGGCAACAAACCTGAGGATGTGCATATCGAAAGACAAGTCGATGCCGTATGAAGTATATTGCGAGGCCGGTCCCGAAATGCTGCCTGCCGCGTAATCGTAAAACAGATTGCTTTTTATTCTTTTTATATAAAAAAGCGAGCCGATACTCAAATCGGGATAGAGCAAAGGCAACAAATAATCGGCTTTCAAAGAGATACATTTTTCGGCTATCAGATCGTAATACCCTCTTGGGAAGGCAATTACGTTATTGTAAGCATATTCTGCCGGGTTTTTCTTTTCGACGGCGGCATATATCCTCAACGAATGATGTTTAGCTATTCCGGGCAGATATGTTTTTACGGATAAAGAAAACATTTTGCCCAATTCGAAGCCTGAAAACGGTGTGTGATAATAATTTACGTCATAAACCTGCCCAAAACGCGGATAGATATCCCGATATGATTTTTTGCGAAGCCAATAGCCGTATAACCTGTAATGCATTGATTTCAAAAGTTTTCCTTCATAAAAGCTGTTAGCCCTGTAACCGAAAGATACGGAGGGTTGCAAGAAGTTGTAATATTTTCCCGCGGACAAATTCAGCGGCTGAGAGGCTTCCAAATAAAAATAGTTTTCTTTGAAATAGTTGAAGTAGCCCGACGAATCGGATTTATACCCATATCCCCTTTGATTCTCATAAGCCGCACTCAAAACGGTAAAAAAACCCTTGTAGCTGTATTTGAGCGACAGTTTTTTGGTTGCGGAAAAAGAAACATATTCGTAACTACCGATTAACTCACTCGTTCCCAATATATTCTGAGAAAAGAATGTTACACCCGGATGTATCTTGAAAGTATTGACATCAATATAAAAAGGAGACCACGAGTGCGGATTGAAAAGATGAGCAGCCTTGGAATATTTTTCCGCTTTAAAATCAACACGAGGGAAGCTGTCGTTTTGCATTGTCTTGTGTTTTTCGGCCAACGAGGACCGAAACAACACCTTATTATATATAGCACCCGGAATAAAGGCCTTCATTTGAAAATTTCTCTTCGACAAAAATGCAGGTTTCAAGCCATCGGCAGTGAGGTAAGAATAAAGCAGATTGCCATCAGCATCGAAATTGAAATCAGTAATGCTGTGGGGAGCATCGGTTACGGAAAAAATCTTACCGTCGTAAAGCCTTAACGCATAAATGTTTAGAACATTATTATACTCGCTTTCAAAATAGAGAAAACTGTCGCGGTATGCAAGGCGGTATTTTGCAAAAAAGTCGGGTTTGGTAAGTGTATCTATTTTTCCCGACGACACGTCGAGGGAGGCCGCATAATCTCCCTTGTTTCGTGCCAAAGCAATGAAATAAATCTTACTGCCGTCCTCATTCCACACGGGCATTTTGGGAAAATCGAAAGAGCGAAACTTTTTAAGGGTCTTTCCGCTATGGGCATCAACGATGGTCAGATAAAACTTGTCGTCGAAAGTATTTTCCACGCAAACAATTTTATCACCATGCCTATCAAGCTGAGGTGCAAATAGTTGTGTCTTTTCTCCCAATTGTTTTCGCTTATGAGTGCGCATATCGTAAGTCATAAGCACATGATAAGCTCTGTGGTCCCAACGCGGGTCGTAGCGCCACTCCGCCCAACAAATAGTGCTGTCGGCAAAGCTGCAATTGTAGAAATCGGAATTGCCCGGAATGAAAATGGTTTTTTCCTTTCCGTCGGCGACATTCAATGAGATAAAACGCGGAATGATGTCCATTCCCGTTTTTAAAGCAAACAAAGTAGAGTCGTTAATGTAAGACACAAAGCGGTAATTGCTGTGGAATTTATTTTTTGCGGTTTTGAAAAAACTTTGCTCCTGCGCCGAATAAGATTTTTCTTCAAGCTCCCACTCTCTTTTCAACTTATTGATTTCCAAGTCATAAAGATGCTTTTTGTTGAAACCGGTATTTAATTTCAAAGCATGACTGAAGGGCACAATCATATATGGATTGCGCGCCACATAATCAATCACATTGGGCCACACGCTGTCGCCAAAATCTCTTCTCACCTCATTCACCAGATTAAATCCCAACTCATACCTGTTGGGAATAAAATCTTTATAGGAGCCCATGGTGGCCTTGTCGAAGGAGTATATTTTTTTCTCCAGCACTTGAGTCCGCAGCCTGTCGGAAAAGTAGTTGACACGTCCTCTACCGGCAAGGCTGTATTGCGTTTCGGACCAAACGGCATCGCCTTCCATAAACCACAAGGGCAAATAAAGACCGGTGACCGCCCCTGTGGCTTGCTGTCCGAGCAAATATCCGAGAATCTTTGTGAACCCCTGATTCAGCTTATCCATCTGAACCACATGGCGGTATTCGTGAAGGGCAAGTTGGCCGTACCAATCCTGAGCGTAGTTGTTTTGCGGAAACACCGAAAAAACCTCCATACGTTTGGGAGCCCACACCACCATGCCGTTGGAGTTGGAAGCCTCGGTATGCATAAGCACGTTGATTTTCGAAGGCTTACGGTGCATATCGGAAGTGACATTCTTGCGTGCCCACAGTAAGTCGCCTGCAAAAGAGCGAGCCACGCTGTCGGCATACGAGGGATAGATAAGGCTTATGTTACCTGCTTTTATTTTTTTCCATTTTATACTGCCCCTGTCTTGCCCCGAGTTGTAATATTGCCCGCTAACGGGCAAAACGGAAAGAAAAACAAAAATCGATATAAAACAAAGTTTAGTCATTTTCAAACTGAATAAAAAGCCTGTCGAAAAATTGCTTCTTTTGTGCCCAACAAAGATATTCTTTTTTGAGAATAGAAAAAATCCGAACGGCTTTTTAGTAGGTTTTCAAAAAATATTTCAAAAAAAATAATTTTGATGCAACCTTTAAAACCTTTTAGTTGTCAGGGTTTTAGGTTTGTTTTCATAAAAAATCTTGATTTTTCCGGGGAAATTTTTCCCGGTTTTTTTATTTTTAATGCAACCAAAAGCATTTAAGTGCTGTCAAGGAGTCGGATTTTAGTAAAACACAAAAAGGATTGAGCCCCTTTTTCATAAGTATTGGAAAAAACCGGACGCCCGTCCGGTTTTTTGTTTTTAAACCAAACGAATTAGTTTATCTTTGCGCACTCTAATATTATAAATTTCAGTGATTTTCAATTAAATACAAGATTATGAAAAAGATTACATTTTTTGTCTTTTTGTTATTGGCAACAATAACATACAAACTTGATGCTCAGAGCTTTTACGGCTCATCATCGGGAGAAATGATATTGAGTTTTTCCAACGCCGCATATCACGGCAGCCCCTATAATCCGGGAGAAACAGTGAGCGTTTCCGACGCTCCGCGTTTTACGGTTTGGTTTCATACCTCAAGTTACCTCAATATGGACTTCGGCGAGCATTTCGGGCTATACACAGGGCTGGGAATCAGAAATATAGGATTTATCACAAAAGAAAAAAGCTCGGATATAACAATTAATGAAAACGTAAAATGGAAAAGACGTTCTTATACTTTGGGCATACCGTTTGCCTTTAAAATAGGAAATATGAACGGTTTCTATTTCTTTGCCGGCGGCCAATACGACTGGCTCTTTCATTACAAAGAAAAAGAATTTTTAAATTCGGGAAAAAGGAAATATTCCGAATGGTTTTCCAAAAGAGTAAACACCTTCCTGCCTTCGGTTTTTGTTGGATTCACTCTACCCTCCGACCTTAGTATTAAATTCACCTATACCTTGGAAAGTTTTATGAACAAAGACTACTCGTATGTTGACCACAACGGCGATTTGGTAAAGCCCTATGAAAATATGGATTCGAAAATATACTATATCTCAGTGTTTTACAACGCAAAATGGACTAATTATATTGAAAAGGAAACCACCGTTAAAAAAGTAGCGGTGCTTTAATATTTTTAGGTTTATAATAGTTTTATTCGACCGCAAGCACACTATGTTTGCGGTTTTTTTCATTATACAAGTTCCGAGAAAATGAATATTTTTGTTAACAATATACAGTAATAATTTTACCGAATGCTGAAAGGGAACAAAATAATAGTTGTGATGCCGGCTTATAATTCCGCCGCCACATTGCGAGACACTTACGAGGAAATTCCTTTCGACATTATCGACAAGGTAATTTTGGTGGACGATGCAAGCAACGACAGCACCGTGGAGGAGGCTAAGAAGCTGGGTATAAAAGACATTTACCGTCATGAAAAAAACAAAGGCTACGGAGCAAACCAAAAGACATGCTACGACCTTGCTCTTAAAGCCGGCGCCGATATTGTGGTTATGCTTCATCCCGACTACCAATACACTCCAAAACTCATTCATTCAATGGCTTATATGATTGCCAACGGTGTTTATCCGGTAGTGTTAGGGAGCCGAATCCTCGGCAAAGGAGCGTTAAAAGGCGGCATGCCGCTTTATAAATATGTTGCAAACCGCTTTCTCACTTTGACGCAAAATATCTTAATGAATCAAAAGCTGTCGGAATACCATACGGGCTTCAGAGCTTATAAGGCTCAGGTGCTGAAAGATATTGACTACCACCGTTTTTCCGATGATTTTATTTTTGACAATCAGGTTCTTGCGGCTATTTTCGGCAAGGGATATCAAATTGGCGAGATGACCTGTCCAACGCATTATTCCGAAGACAGCTCCTCCATAAACCTTTTACGTTCAATAAAATACGGACTTGGCGTTTTGGGAGTCTCCCTTTCTTATTCTTTTGGAAAATACAGAAAAAATTAGTTTTT
>CAZPGC010000023.1:0-8873 GCA_964585875.1 uncultured Prolixibacteraceae bacterium
CTGAAAAATTTAAGTTTTATATGCAAGAAATTGTAACATTTATTTGTTCGTAACGTAAATACGGCGGATTAAACGGGAAAACTAACTGACTATTATATATATACAGGAACTTGAAGATGATTCATTTTAATAATTAACTTAGTACTAACCTTAAAAGTAGAAAGATGAGAAAAATTGTATTTTTTTTCGCAGTGATTGCTTTTTTTGCAATTTCACAAAAAAGTTACGCACAGTTATCCGACCAGGAGTACAACTACGTAACGATGGACCTTCGTGGGATTCTTAATCTCACAATGACAACCAACCCTCAGGTTGACTTCATTTTCAAAACCATTCAGGAGTATCGTCTCGGAATCACGCGTTTCAATGCTACCAAGTTGGAAGTAGATGCCACCCTTGCATGGGATTTGTTTGTTTATGCCAACAGTGATTCGTGGACACAGGTGGAAGCTTACTCGACAAACGGCAATCCATACTTGCCTGCCGAGATTCTCGAGCTTCAGTCGTCGGTTACCTCTTCGGCACCCGTAAACATCAATTCGTTCAGCTCGCTGTTGGGTTTGACCAATTCAACTGTTTCGGCAGGTGTTCCTACAGCCTCCACCCAATTTTTGGCAGGTGAATTCGGAACAATATCCGGAGGTGGTTCTGCATTCGCTCCCGGTACTGCTGCCGACAATCCTACAACTCACAAGTTCAGGATTGACATGCGTTTGAAGCCCGGCATCCCCGCAACTTTCCCGAATTCGACGGTTTTGCTTACCGCAAACGGTAATAACGAGTCTTACGCACAGGCAGGTTATTATTATCTGGAAGTTGTTTATTCCTTGGTTGAAGATCTTTAAAAACAAAAATGATGAGGGAGGTTTTTCCTCCCTCGTCTTTTTGCTTTTCTATTTGTTGACAACGAAAAAATCAATACAAAATCAAATGAAGGCAATCGGGATTTCAGGAAAAATAGCTTTATTAACGGTGTTTTTGAATATTTCGATTTTTGCCGAGGCACAATCGGTAAGCTTCGGAATAACATCTTTGTCTTCAAATATTTCCTTTGATTTCAACACCATTAATAAATATAAATCCGGCATAATCTTATACAATGCCTTCGAATTGCTGATAGATGTTTCGGGTACGCAATGGGATTTGTACGTTGGTGCAACTACCACAAACTCAGGTTATTTCGATGTAACCTCAAGTTATTCTTCCACGGGGACAACGCCGCCTATAAGCATCTTGCAGTTGCAATTTCGTAATGCCAATAACACTTCGCTGATGTCGGGATTTTTCCCCATAACCGATATATCAAGTCCTACTTATATAATAGGTACATCATCGGCTCCCGACTTAAGCATCTCTTGTCCGAACGTGGGAACCAATGTGGCGGGCAGTTATACAAGCAATCCCGGGTGCTATAAGTTTAATGTGGATATGAAAATAACGCCCGGTTTCACTTATAAGGCGGGACTTTATACCCTGAGAATCGATTATATTCTTGTTCAGGATTTATAAGAAACACCGAGAAAATGGCAGCACCGTTTAGAAAATACGGAATAACGATTACGGCGATAATTTCACTTTTTATTTTTTCCTCTTCCTTTGCACAAAGTGGAAAAACCATGAGAATTAATGCTTATGGAGTAAATATGACTTTTTCGACAGATCGTTCCAAAATAAAAAGTAACGAGCTGGCATCTAATGTTTTGCGTATTGTAAACAATACCGGTAAAGAAATGGAACTGAGTTTGCAAATAACCCCGCCCGCCGGGTGGAAAATGTTTGGCAAACAGGTTCAACAAATAAAAATAAAAGCCAAAGATTCTCTGTTTTTTCCTGTCAGAATTCGTCCTTTCGCCACCATAAAAGGTAATACGAATTATGTGGTTAATGCCTTTTTGTCGTCAAAAGATTTTACCATAACCAATGCCATGTGGTATATTGCCGTGGATAAGATTTCCCATTGGTCGGTTTATACTCCGGAAACCAAGATTTATTTCACGGGTAACGGCGATACCACAAAATTTGAAGTGCAACTTAGAAATTCGGGAAATTCCGATGAGGCTTTGCAAGTTACCTTAAATCCGGAAAAAGAATTGGAGATTTTGGATAATGCGGGCAATGTTGTTTTCAATAACACATATCCCGTGTTTTTGAAAGTCGGCCGCGACACCACTTTGCGGTTCAACATCAGGCATAAAAATGATGAAGACCTGCCTGTTAACAATTCGGGCGAATCCGATAAGTATCAGGAATCGAAACGTTATCGGGTAAAGATAATGGTGAAAAACGAAAGACCGATTAAGCACGGTGCCAACAAACTGTGGACGGGAAATATTGATTGCTTGATACTTCCCAATAAAACCAAGATAATGGATGCTTCGGTTGAGTCGCTTCCCATGACCGTGGAAATGAATGTTTACGATATGATGACGCAATCTACCTACTCGGCATTGAATATCTACGGAAACAGACGGTTTAAAAACAACTCGATGCTTACTTATTACTATCAAGCCAATTTTGTTAACAACCAGATCGAGCTGAACTCTTATCTCGGCAACTATTTGTTTTTGGGATATTATCACAAATTGTTCAGTTTTGAATTGGGCGACATCGGCTCAAATCGTCCGGGCTCAACCCTAAACGGTAAAGGTATTAAGGCTGCGTTGAATTTCGGAGGCAACACCCTCGGAGGGCTTTTTATCCGCAAACCAAAGCTCTTCGACAGGTATTATGCCCAGGGTTATGGCGGATTTCATACTTACCGGAGTAAAAAACTTTTTGTCGATAATTATTACCAGCATATCAATAATTCGTGGCGTAAGGTGGAGGGCGATTTTGCCACTACCGATTGGAATTGGCGGATTAGCAGAAATCAGATTATCAGATTCGGAGGCGGTTACAGCCTCGAAAATCATTATTGGATTCCGGGCGACATCAAGCATCTTACGGGCTTCGGTTGGAAACTGGGTTATTCCGGAAATTTCCGCAAGTTTAACTTTTCAGCAAATTCTTATTACGGATCGCGAGATTATACCCCCATGAGAGGGACTTTTTCCATAAACGGAAATGCCGGCTATCGTATAAACAAGACCTACACCTTGTCGGCCTCAGGTTATCATTTTTCCTTCAATCCCAATATTTATACTTACGGAAGACTGGTGAACGACAGCCTCTACAACATTCAGGATAATTATAGTTTAAAGCTTAATTATCAGAAAGATATCAACGTTTTTATCTTTCAGCCCAAATATTACACCATTTCGTCTAATCCCATAGAATCGCGCACCGCGGGAATGGCTTTCGAATACAGAAGACTGTCGCGAAACGCCTTCAAGTTTTTTATAAACCTTTTTGCGGGATATACCGGATTTACACGTAATCCCGACCTGAAAGATATTTTTGTTTCGTATGTGCAGTCGTCAGTTCGATACAAGAGATTGCAGTTTAATGTGCGCTATTATTACGGACCGTATTACACCATTGAGCAAGTGGATTATTTGCGTACACGGATAAATCCTCAGAAGTTTTATTCCACCTTGTTTTATGATTACTGGTTTTTGAAAAACAAAATGAAATTAAACCTTAACTTGAATTACTTTTATACCACAATTCATTCCCGCAGCCAGTTGATTACGCGTCCCGAGTTGTTTTATTATGCTCCTAACGGCTTTAGGTTCAGCCTATATGCCCGCTATTCTTTTTATGCTGAAGGGGCTTATACGAGAAAGCAATATCATGCCGGATCGAACAATTACACCGAAGAAATAGTTCCTGCCTCGGCAACCGATCGCTTTGAAGTTGGTGCGGGAATAAAATTTAACGTGAATATGCCGGTGGGAATAAAAAGATACTATCGCATAAAAGTTATAGCCTTTCGCGACCTTAACGGCAACGGGGTTATGGACCCGGGTGAAAAAGGTATTAACGATATGTTGATAATGCTGACGAAAAATGACACCTTGGGCAATATGAATACACCCGACGAAGACCTTAACATGAGGCCGAAAGTTTATGAACTTGTCACCAACGGTAAAGGCCTTGTGGAATATGATAATATTCCTGTGGGTGAATATGTTATAACGGCCAAACCCCTCACGGCAATGGGCGGTTGGTTCGATGGAAAGACCTTTTACAGAACCATTGACAAAAACAAAGTCATTTACATACCCTTGTCGAAAGGTGCCCGTTTGAGCGGTGGTATTTTGTTGGAGAGAGCCAGATTTTCCAACAACAAGCCCGTTTACCTCGGGAATATCAGAGTTACTGCCGTAAATGTTGATAATGGTAAGACTTTCAGCACTTTGACGGATAAGGACGGGCAGTTTGTTTTGTTTGTCCCCAACGGCACTTTTAAGATTACAATCAACGAAGCGGCAGTGGGTTCACGTTTTGAATTTTTGCAAAACAACATACCGATTAAAATTACCAAAGATTTTGAAAACTATAATGTAAGTTTCTACCTTGTTGAAAAACAACGAAAAATACGAATGGGCGGGAGTTCCAAAACGCCTACGATGCCTGTTCGACGCCCCGAAGTGAAAACTCAAAATCCCGAACAAGGAAGTTTGGAAAAAGACAGTGTCGGTGCAAATCCCGAATTGATGCCGGTAACACAAATAACTCCGGATTCCACAAAATATGTGGTGCAATTGTTTGCCGGCGAGCAAACGCGCGAACTGAAAACAACCTTTGATGCAATTTCGTCGTTTACAAATGTTGTTTGTGTGAAAGGTAGAAGCGGAGGATATATCTACTTCACGAAGCCCTTCGATAAAAAAGGCAAGGCCAAAAAAATGCTCAAGAAAGTTAAAAAAGCAGGCTTTGACAATGCTTCCATTGTGCCCTATATTTTACCATAGCCCTAAACGGAAAATATTATTGTTAACAATCTTTGAGGTTTTAACAAGAATATTTGCACTTTATCCACAAATATTTAATCTATTTTTGCACTTTATTTTATATAAAGACGTAAATGGAAAAGAAAGCAATACTGATAATTATGGACGGCTGGGGAAAGGGGCGTCCCGGAAAACAAAATGCAATATATACGGCAAAAACCCCTTTTATCGATGGCCTTGATGCTGATGATTCCGTGGCAAAATCGGAGTTGGATGCCTGCGGCGAAGAAGTCGGTTTGCCCGAAGGACAGATGGGAAATTCGGAAGTGGGACATATGAATATAGGAGCCGGAAGAGTTGTGTATCAGGATTTTGTAAGGATTAATAAAGCTGTGCAGGACAATTCTATAGAAGAAAATCAAGTGCTCAACGATGCTTTTTCTTATGCTGCCAAAGAGCAAAAAAAAGTTCATTTTTTGGGTCTTGTCAGTGATGGAGGCGTGCATTCCAGCACCAAGCACCTTATGAAACTTGTTGAGATGGCAGATGAGCGGGGACTGAAAAATGTTTTTATCCATGCTCTTACCGACGGACGCGACACCGACCCTTATTCGGGCTTGGGATATATTGAAGAATTGAATGATTTTCTAAAGGATAAAACTGCAAAAATCGCTTCGGTTTGTGGCCGTTACTACACTATGGACCGTGATAAACGCTGGGAAAGAATAAAAAAAGGTTATGATTTAATGGTGCATGGCACGGGGCATAAATTCAGCACGGCCGAAATGGCAGTAAAAACCTCGTACAACCGTGAAATTACCGATGAATTTATTGAACCCTCGGTAATAGTGGATGAAGAAGGCTTGCCTTTAACCCTTATTCGTGAGGGTGACGTTGTGATAGCTTTTAACTTTCGTACCGACCGCCTCAGGGAAATAACTACCGTTTTAACACAAAAAGATATGCCGGAATTCGGCATGACAACCATTCCGCTTCATTATATAACAATGACGGTTTATGATGAAAGCTTTAAGGGTATTAAGGTGATATTTGATAAGCTAGAGATAAAAAACACCATGGGAGAATACTTGTCGAAACTCGGGAAAAAGCAACTGCGCATAGCCGAGACGGAAAAATATCCTCACGTTACTTTCTTTTTTAACGGTGGCAGGGAAGAGCCGTTCGAAGGAGAGGACAGAATAATGGTTAACTCGCCCAAGGTGGCCACCTATGATTTGCAACCCGAAATGTCTGCTCCCGAAGTTACCGAAAAAGTTGTTGCCGCTTTAAAAACGGAAAAATATGATTTCGTTTGTTTGAATTTTGCAAATAGTGATATGGTTGGGCATACGGGCATTTACGAAGCTATTATTAAAGCCGTTGAAACCGTTGACCGGTGTGTGGAAGAGGTTATCACCACAGCAAGAACTCACGGATATTCCGTTTTCCTGACGGCCGACCACGGCAATTCCGATTTCGCCGTTAATGATGACGGCAGCCCCAATACGGCACACTCACTCAATAAGGTGCCTGCTTATTTGCTTGACGATGATTTTAAAACACTGAGATCAGGTCGCCTCGCCGATATAGCACCGACATTGTTGACGGTTATGGGCTTGAATATTCCCGAAGAAATGACGGGTGATGTGTTGGTAGCAAAGTAAAAAGTGATAAGGATTAAGTTACAAGGACAATGAGAGCGATAAGGTCAGCGGTCTTTTGGTTTTTGGGAACTGTTTACATGGTGTTTTTTCTACATGTTCTCATTTTGCTGACTTATTTGTTTAAACGCGACAAGTACGATCCTGTGTTGCAATGGCTTATAAAGGGTTTATTCAAAATAATGTTTATCAGGGTTAAGCGCGAAGGCCTTGAAAATGTGGACAAAAACGCTGTATATGTGGTTATGGGAAACCACGTGTCGATGTTTGATATTCCGTTGCTGTTCGGTTATATTCCAGTAAGGTTTAACGGCATTGAAGCTTCGGAGCATTTTAAGTCGCCGCTTTACGGTTTTGCTTTGAAACGATACGGAAATATTCCCATAAACAGAAAAAATGCAAGGGAGTCGTTTAAGGCTATTCTTCAAGGGGCCGAAATGGTTAAAAAAGGCCGCTCCATCGTCATTCTACCCGAAGGCACCCGAACCCTTAAACCCCGGATGGGAGAATTTAAAAAGTTCCCTTTTATTTTGGCAAAAAAGGCTGGTGCTCCGATATTACCATTCGGCTTTTCGGGTTTGTGGAAAATAAATAACAAGACATCATGGCACATCAATCCCGGAAAAGTAATTATGAAATTCGGGGAGCCTATTCCCGCTGAAGTTGTAAGAGAAAAAAGTGTTGAGGAATTGATGGAACTTACCCGCGAGAAGATTTCGGCACTCATAAGCGAACCTTGAAAAAATAATGAAGGAATGAGTAATTCTATTTTTATTACTTTTGCTTATTATGATTTCCTTTTATTATTAAGAGATAGTGTAATTTATTGATTATTAACAAATAAAACCAAACACAATGTTTAGCAAAGAAACATATCAAAATCGCAGAAAGGCATTACATCAAAAAATGAATTCGGGTGTTGTGCTTTTGCTCGGAAATAACGATTCACCGATGAATTATCCCGGAAATATTTACGAATTCCGTCAGGATTCCACTTTTTTATATTTTTTCGGACTTGATCATCCAGGCTTCGCTGCCGTGATGGATATTGATGAAGATAAAGATATAATTTTCGGTAATGATATTGATATCGATGATATTATTTGGATGGGCCCCCAACCCACTGTTAAAGAGATGGCCGCCGATGTGGGAGTGGCAGATACCAAACCCTTTAATTCTCTTTTCGACTATATCAAAAATGCCTTGAAAAACGGAAGAAAAGTGCATTTTTTGCCCCCATATCGTGCTGATAATAAAATTCTTCTCGAAGAGCTTACGCAAATAAAACCCGCTGCTCAGAAGTCAGCTGCTTCGGTCGAACTTATTAAGGCGGTGGTATCGCTTCGTAATGTGAAAAGTCCTGAGGAAATTGCTCACATAGAGGAGATTATGGACGTGGCTTACGAGATGCACACAACTTCGATGAAGATGGCACACGAAGGAGTTTATGAGAGAGAGATTGCCGGAACCATAGAAGGCATAACTTTGAAATACGGAGGCAGGGTTTCTTTTCCCGTGATTCTTTCCAAACGAGGGGAAACACTTCACAATCATTACCACGGAAATCTTCTTAAGACCGGAGATTTACTGCTTACCGATGCGGGCTTTGAGTCGCCTTTGCATTACGCCACCGACCACACTCGGACTTTTCCCGTGGGAGGTAAATTTTCACAAAAGCAAAGGGAAATTTATGAGATTGTTTTGGCTGCCAACAACGCAGTTCACGAGGCTGTAAAACCCGGAGTTAAATATTTGGATATGCACATGCTCGCCTGTTCAACCATATTCGAGGGATTAAAGGATTTGGGACTTGTAAGAGGAGATACCGAGGAGGCTGTAGCCGCCGGAGCCCATACCCTTTTTATGCCTCACGGTTTGGGACATATGATGGGACTTGATGTTCATGATATGGAAGATTTGGGTGAAGATTATGTGGGCTATGAAGAAGGGCAAAAGCGCAGCTCGCAATTCGGCACAGCTTATTTGCGCCTTGCACGCGAGCTCAAGCCCGGTTTTGTTTTTACCGATGAGCCGGGAATATATTTCATCCCTGCTTTGATGGATAAGTGGATAAAGGAAGGCATTAACCGTCAATATATTAATTTTGATAAGGTAAATCAATATCGCGATTTCGGCGGTATTAGATTGGAAGATGATATTCTTATAACCGAAACCGGTAGTCGCAATCTCGGCAAACGTCGTATCCCCATTGACGTTGACGAGGTAGAAGAAATGGTGAAAAGCGGTAAATAAAAAATAGAATTTGGCCTAATTTTAAAAGATACAATTTAAAATTAGGCCAAATTCTGCAACAAACCGAACAAAATTAGGCCAAATTCTGCAACAAACCGAACAAAATTAGGCCAAATTCTGCAAC
>CAZPGC010000023.1:8973-26877 GCA_964585875.1 uncultured Prolixibacteraceae bacterium
AAAATTAGGCCAAATTCTGCAACAAACCGAACAAAATTAGGCCAAATTCTGCAACAAACCGAACAAAATTAGGCCTAAATATGTAAAAAAAGTTGCAGAATTAGGCCAAAATATTTTATCTTTGCGGCCTAATTTTTATCTTAAAACCATGAATTACAAGAGAGTAATAGGAAAAGCCATCGACGGTTGGCTTGACGAAAGAGAAGTTGTTATTATTTATGGAGCAAGACAAGTTGGTAAAACCACTTTTATTAAAGATTATATAAGCAATAAAAGTAATGCCGCAATATTTAATTGTGAACTGCAAAATATTGCCGATATTTTAAGCTCCTATGATATTACCCGAATTTCCGATCTTATCGGTGATAACAAACTTGTTGCCTTCGATGAAGCTCAAGGTGTGCATAATATCGGAAAAGCTTTGAAAATAATATACGATGAACTTCCCGATGTTAAGGTGATTGCTTCGGGCTCCTCGTCGTTTCAATTATCGGCTAAAATTACAGAATCTCTCACCGGTAGAAATATTAAATTTATGATGTTTCCTTTGAGTATTGCCGAACTGAAGATGAATTTCGATACTTTTTATCCGGAAAATATCGAACACGATATTTTGATTTACGGCAGTTATCCTGCGATATTGCGTTCGCCAAAATCGCGTAAGGTCGACCGCTTGTTGAACCTTAGCACCGATTATTTGTTTAAAGATGCTTTGGAGTATCTGCGTTTGAAAAACTCAAAAATGCTTAGAGACCTTCTAAAGCATATAGCCTTGCAAATCGGCTCTCAGGTTTCATTGTCGGAATTATCAAATTCTTTGAAAATTTCAAGGCAGATGGTAATGCAATATCTTGATGTCCTTGAAAAGAATTTTATAATTTTCAGATTGGCGCCGTTCTCTTCCAATTTGAGAAACGAAGCAAGGAAAAGCAGCAAATATTATTTCTATGATAACGGTATTCGCAATGCTATTTTGAACAATTTTGCTCCTGTAGATTCCCGTACCGATGTGGGCATGCTTTGGGAAAATTATTGTGTGAGCGAAAGAGTAAAATGGAATTTGAACAACCGCCGGAATGTTGAATTTTATTTTTGGCGTTCTTATGACGGTGCGGAATTAGACCTTCTCGAAATCAAGGACGGAAAAATTGATGTCTTTGAGTTTAAATGGAAAATTAAACGAAAGAAGTCTATTCCCAAGTCTTTCGTCGAAAAATACAAGCCGGCTTCTTACCAAATTGTCAGCCGAGATAATTATTTTCTGCTTTCGCAATAAAAAAACGGGGGCTTTGTGCCCTCGGTTTTTATTGTGTCTTAGAGTTGGACATGGATAACAAGTCTAAAAAATTCTTTTAGCAGTCTCAAAGAGGTTTTATCTATTTTTGCAGATATGGAAACGACAAGGCAATTAAAAATAGCAAAGCTGCTACAAAAAGATTTGGGCGAGATTTTCCAAAGGGAAATCGCCGATATTACCGGAAGTTTTATGCTGGTAACAGTTACTAAAGTGCATGTTACCAAGGATTTAAGTCTGGCAAAAATTTATTTGTCGATTTTCGGGGTGCCTGACAAACAAAAGGCTTTTGAGTTGATAACTTCATCGGCAAAAGTTATCAGGGGCAAGCTCGGTCACAAAGTTAGGCACCAATTGAGAGTTGTTCCGGAGTTGATTTTTTTCCTGGATGATTCGCTGGATTACATTGACCATATAGATGAATTATTACAAAACGATTAAGAAAAACCTATGAAATACGATCCCATAAAAAGAAGCCTCGGAGAGGTTTTTAACAAAACACCGTTTTTGAGAAAAGTTTTTTATAAACTTCTTGATTTACTGCTGCTTAGGACCTGGCATGTGAAAAAAGAAATTCGCCGCTGGGCAAAAAATAGGGGAGATGATGTCAGCATTTTGGATGCGGGCTCGGGTTTCGGGCAATATTCATATTACCTTTCGGGCATCAATACAAATTGGATGGTGAAAGGTGTTGATGTTAAAGAGGAGCAGATTGCCGATTGCAACAATTTTTTCCAAAAAATCAAACGTAACAACGCAAACTTTGAAGTGGCTGATCTTACCAAATTTAACGAACCCGATAGTTATGATTTTATTCTTTCTGTCGATGTGATGGAACATATTTTAGATGATGTGCAAGTTTTCAAAAACTTTTATTCTTCCCTAAAAGAAGGAGGTGTTGTTCTGATTTCCACTCCTTCTGACCAAGGGGGCAGCGATGTTCACGACCACGACCATGACCACGACGGGGAAGCCTCCTTTATTGATGAGCACGTTCGTGACGGATACAACATCGATGAAATTCAAGAAAAACTGAAAGAAGCCGGATTCAAGCAAACGAGAGCTTCTTTTACTTATGGAACTCCCGGAAAAATCAGCTGGAAATTATCGATGAAATATCCGATTTTGATGCTTAATGCCTCCAAAATATTTTTTATTGTTCTTCCTTTTTATTATCTGATAACTTTTCCTTTTGCCCTGATACTCAATTATATGGATGTAAAAGGAAAACATAAAACGGGCACCGGCTTGAACGTTGTTGCCGTAAAATAAAAAGTTATGCCGCATTTGCCGTTTTTTATATCGCGCCGATACCTTTTTGCAAAGAAGTCACACAATGCGATAAATATAATTACGGCAATTTCCATGACAGTAGTGGCCATAGGCACAATGGCTTTGATACTTATCCTTTCCGTTTTTAACGGGCTTGAGGACTTAATAGCTTCGCTTTACAATTCGGTTGAGCCCGATATTGTGGTTTCGCCTGCAAAGGGAAAATACATTGACCTCGACTCAATTCCCGAATCCAAAATAAAAACGAATCCTTCAGTGGCATATTATTCCAAAGTGCTGGAAGACATGGCTTTGGTGAAATACAGCTCACATAAAGGTGAATCGGGCGAGCGACAATTGATTGTTCAGATTAAAGGTGTTAGCCCTGATTACAGGTTGATGAGCGGAATTGATACCATGGTTTATCAAGGGAATTTTTTGGTGGAGTATCATGGTAGGTATTTTGCCGTATTCGGAGGTGGTGTAGCTTCAAAACTTGGCCTTAGGTTGACGGACTTCGAGACGCCGGTTTACTTTTATTATCCCCGTGCAGGCGCAAGTCCCGCCAATCCGATGGATGCTTTTAATATAGAAAGTGCCTTGCCGGCAGGAATAATTTCGGTGCAGCAAGAAGTGGATGACAGAATGGTTTACGTTTCATTTAATTTTGCTTCTAAATTAATGAATATCAGTAGAAAAGCAACGTCCTTGGAAATGAACTTAAACAAAGGAGTGAAGCTTGGCGAGTTTATTAATTTTCTGAAAACCTCGCTCGGCGATAATTTCAAAATTAAAGACCGTCGCCGCCAAAACGAAACCATTTATAAAATTACTCAGAGCGAAAAATGGTCCGGATTTCTAATTCTTTCCTTTATTCTTTTGATTGCCGTTTTCAACGTAGTCGGGTCTGTAACCGTTTTGATTTTGGAAAAAAAGCAAGACATAAAAACTTTTTATCACATGGGATTCACTTCTCGAATGATAAAAAAAGTTTTTCTTTATGAGGGAATGATGATTTCGGTTGTTGGAGGCGCTGCGGGCCTGATTTTGGGTTTGGTTTTAGTGTTATTGCAGCAGCGCTTCGGGTTAATTCCCATGGAAGGCAGCTTTGCCGTAACTTCATTTCCGGTGGCTTTAAAATTCACCGACTTTGTTGCTGTTTACTCAATGGTGATTGCCATAGGTTTTGGCGCTACCATACTGCCTGTCAATAGAATAGCGAAATCGATTCTCAAACGATAAAAACATTTTTATTATGATTAAAAAAAAGGTGGCACTTGTACTTAGCAGCGGGGGAGCACGCGGGTTGGCTCATATTGGAGTTATTGAGGAGTTGGAATCGCGAGGCTATGAAATATCTTCCGTTTCGGGGACATCAATTGGGGCAGTGGTTGGAGGTGCTTATGCAGCCGGTGCTTTGAATGAATATGCAAGTTGGGTGCGCTCGCTGACTAAAACCGAAGTGTTGCGACTAATGGATTTTACGCTGAGTCTCAACGGAGTGATGAAAGGAGAGAAGGTTTTCGATGAAATGAAAAAGCGCATACCCGATAGAAAAATAGAAGATTTGAATCTTCCTTTTGTTGCTCTGGCCACTGACTTGATAACCAAACAGGAGGTGGTTTTCAAAAGCGGAAGTCTTTATAAAGCCATGCGTGCCTCGGTTTCCATTCCTACGGTTTTTATTCCGTATAAGCTTGAGAGTATGCGTCTTGTGGACGGGGGCTTGCTTAATCCGATTCCCATAAAACATGTGGAGAGAAATGCCGGTGATATTCTCGTGGCTGTTAATCTTAACTCGGATAATTATGAAGATACCTTTCATAAAATACCCAAAAAAGAAGAGCTTAACGAAACGGCTTACAATAAATTCTTCAATAAATTCAAGAAAAATATTCCGGAAAAACATCACGAAAAGCTTTCGTATTTTAACATTTTGAATACCACTATCGGAATAATGCTAAGTCGTATCTGCGATTACGAATTGCAAATTAACAAACCCGATGTGCTCATTGATTTGCCGAGAAATCTTTCAACAACCTTTGAATTTTATAATGCCGGAAAAATTATTGAAAAAGGACGAGAAGCAGCTCGTTTGGCATTGGAGTATTACGAAAAAAAGGCGCTTTCAGAATAGTTTCTCGATATGGCTTTCTTGCTTGAGTTTTCGCCTTTCTTTGTCAACGTTTTTCAATAAATTAATTCCGGGAGTTTTACCTTTTTCGAAGCTCCCAAAGCTGTTTTCCAGTTTCAAAGCTTTTGCCCCGTTTAGGCTTCCCCATTTTATAAGTTCTGATAAATCAATGTTTTGAAACTTGTTTTGGAGAATCTTAATTTCATTTAAGATGGAAAGTTTATCGGTTGAAGCAAGGCTGTCGGTGCCGAGGCATATATTTATTCCTTCTTCTGAAAAAATATTGACATCAGGCAAACTTTTTTCGATGAATAAATTTGAGGATGGGCAAAGACACAAGGATGGCGACCGGTAATTTGACATGATGAATTTTATGTCCTCATCTCTTGAAAAAGTGTTGTGGACAAATATCATCGGATTTGAAGCTACGGCGAAAACTTCGCTTATGGTTTCTATCGGTCTTTTCCCCGACGGTATAAAAGAGGGAAGGGGTAAACCCCATCTCGCAAAACGCTCGGCCATAGCTCCGTTGCCTTCTTTGAAATACTGATTTTCGGCCTCGCTTTCTTGATGGTGTATGCTTAAAATGTCTTCTGCTTTTGTTTCTTTGGCGATGAGTTTAAAAAGTTCTTCCGATAACGAGTAGGTGGAATGCGGCGTGATGCTGCTGTCAGGAAAAGCTTTCTGTAATTGGCGCGCTTTTGCTAATTTTTCCATGGCAATTTCAGGCTCAAGGCCGTAAACTTCAATAAAATTTCGGAATTTTATTTTGGTATTATTTTTTACCTCGGCTGTAATTGAAGTGTTGCAAATATCTCCTACGGCCACTATGCCTTCGGTTTCCATTTCTTCAACGGCTCTATGTGCTGTTGCAATTTTTTCTTTACGAGTGCTCGACTTTTTGAGCCCTTCGAGACGGGCAATAAAGTTGTCGATGCCTTTTCCTTTTTCTATTTTGCCGGCGGCAAAACTCAGTTCCAAATGACAATGGGCGTTCACAAATCCGGGTACGATAAAACCTTCATATCTTTCGATATTTTTTTTACCTTTTAACTTCTCCTTTGGTAAAACATTGATAATCATGCCGTTGCCGTCAACCTCCAATCCGCCCTCCGGCAAAGGTTCTCCCGTATTGGTAAAAATAAAATCCGCACTTAGTATTCTATTCATTTTCAAAATGTTAAGGCATAAAATTATACTTTAGCTCAGAGTAGTGGATTATCTTAACGCCTGTGTAATAATGTTTTATCACTTCTTTGTAGTCGAAACCGGTTTTAACCATATTTATGGCACCTTGTTGGCACAGCCCTACTCCGTGACCATAGCCGCGTCCGCTGATGAGTATGCTGTCTTCTCCCAATGGTTCGATGCTGAAAAAAGTTGAGCGCAAACCCAAATCCTGCCTGATAAATTTCAGCGGAATATCTCCGTAGAAATTTATCTTTCTTCGCTTTTGATTAAAGTGAATTGCTTTGTTTGCCATGGATGTGTCATTGACAGGGTAATGATATTGTTTTTCCAAAAAAGCCAACCATTCCTTTTTGCTCATCCGCTTTTCCCATTTGGCGTTGCTTTCGTGCATGCAAAAGGTGTCGTTAACGGATTTTAAATATGAGGTTGGGATTGACCAAACATCCTCTGAGTTAACGGTTTGCCCGCCGCAGTTTGAATGGAATGCTGCGGAAATCATTCTGTTATCCTTGTCCACAATCACATCGCCGCTTGTGCGTGCCACGGCCCTTGCTATATCCGAATTTCGGCAGCGCCCCAAGTAATACTGGCAGTGCACTCCGTCGCATAAATTAAAGCCTTCATCTTTGTGCTTCAGGTAGTTAACCAAGGCATACGTCCTACTGATTATTGCCTGCACAAAGAAATATTCAATGTTGTCGTTGCTGCCTCCGCTTTCGCTTTGCACCACTCCTGCCACATAATGCTCCAAATCAACATTATTCAACAAGTTAAGTTGCCCTTTATTTGATTCGATAAACAGGTGGTCGTCGTAGTTCCTGCTTTTCAAATCAGGAGATAATGGCTTGATTGTAAAGACGTTAATAAAACTTGTGCCAAGAATTTTTATTTGGCTGTAAGTGCCGATTTTCTTGCCGTTTTTCAGATATTCCACCGAATCTCCCTTGGCAATAAATTCACATTTTTCGCCTTTGACAGCCGCTTGAACCTTCTTCCCGTCAACGCTTACACTATATCTGCCCGAGAATACCGAAAACTCAATATTTTTTATCCCCTGCTTGTAAAAAATATTGACATTCAGGTAAATAGCCTTGCCACTAAATGGTGCTGCCGTTAGAAATAGAGCTATGATTATCAGCGTTTTTGCTTTCATTTTTTTTCTCTGATAGATTTTACAATGATTTCGGCAGCACGTCTCGAAGCCCCTTTGCCTCCCAATAGAGCGGGAAGTTTTTGGTAATTCTCCAAAAGTGTTTGATGTTTTGAGCCCCCCGGCAAAATTTCTTTTAATTCCTTTCTTATATTTTCAACGGTTAAATCATTTTGAATCAGCTCTTTAACGATTGGGGCATCAGGTATTAAATTCACAAGGGATATGTATTTTACCTTTATCAAATTTTTGGCTATCAAATAAGAAATCCTTCCCGCTTTGTAGCAAACTACTTGCGGAATTTCCAAAAGTGCCGTCTCCAATGTTGCCGTCCCTGACGTTACCAATGCGGCGTCGGATTTTGCCAAAATATTTCGCATGTCATTGAATTTCAGCTCCACTTTACGGTCTCCGATGATATGCTTATAGAGTTCTTCGGGTAAATTTTTAGAGGCCGCAACAACCGCTTTGTAATCTTTAAAATTCCGGACAGCTTCAAGCATCACCGGTAGCATCTTCTCTACTTCTTGCTTGCGGCTTCCCGGTGCAAGTGCTATGGTTTTGGTTTCCTCTTTTTTCCTCGGGTTTTCGCCAAGCTCTTCCAAGAGCGGATGTCCGACAAAATCGACTTTAAAATTGTGTTTTTTATAAAATTTTTCTTCAAAAGGCAAAATCACAAGCATCTTGTCGATATTGCGTTTAATGGTTTTTATGCGCGATTCTTTCCACGCCCATATTTGCGGCGAGATGTAATAAGCGGTTTTAAATCCTTGATTGTGAGCAAATTCGGCTATGCGCAAATTAAATCCCGGATAGTCGATAAAAATCACGATATCGGGGGCAAATGAGGAGATATCCTTTTTGCACATTTTTATATTTTTCATAATCTCCCCGAGGTTGGCAATTACTTCCGCAAAGCCCATAAAAGCTAAATCCCTGTAGTGTTTTACCGGTGGATTGCCTGCAACTTCCTGCATCAAATCGCCGCCCCAATACCTGAAAACAGCTCTCTCGTCAAGCTGTTTTATCTTCTCCATCAGTTTGGCAGCGTGCATATCGCCCGAGGCTTCTCCTGCTATCAGGTAGTATTTCATAACTACTGTTATTCAAATAGTTGCGTGAATACTTTTAGTTTCATAGCGATGAAAACAAATGTCAGAATCATCGTTATTACCATTATTCCGCGGCCTGTCATTTCGTATTTGTTGTCTTTTAAATATCTTCTGAAAAAGATGATATTGAAGAAAATTGAAATCAAAAATACCGTTGCGTCCGTGAGAATGGTTTGATGGTAGGCTTGCAACAAAACCGGATTTGTCCATAATGTTATGTAATAAACAAGCTCTCGAAATATAAAAAATAGGATAGCGGGAGATACGGTGCCCAGAATAATTCCGAACCAAATCGAGTTTTTATCAAAAAACTTTTTCATAATCACCGGGTTTTAATATTTTGATATTCAATAATTTCCGATACTTTGTCGAAAGCCTTATGTGCCGTAAAATCGAATTGCACGGGCACAAGCGATACGTAATTGTGTGCCAAAGCCCATTCATCGGTGTCGGGGCTGTCTTCCAAGATGTGAAAATTGCCCGTAAGCCAATAGTAGGGCTTGTTTGTTCGGGGGTCATAGCGCTCGTTGAAGTCTTCTTTCCAGTATGCTTTGGATTGCCGGCATACTTTTAAACCCTTGTAAGGCAGGTTGTCAGCCTTCGGAAAATTCACATTCAGTCCCACGCCTTCAGGTAGTCCTTTTTCCAAAATCTTTTTGCCGATTTGCAAAATATACTCTTCGGCACCGCTGAAATCGGCTTCACGCGAGTAGTCTTGTATGGAGAAACCCACTGCCGGTATTCCTCCCATTGCAGCTTCCAAAACCGCTGCCATTGTCCCCGAGTAGATTATGTTTATGCTTGAGTTGGAGCCGTGATTTATCCCCGAAACCACGAGGTCGGGACGCCGTTGCGCTATTTTGTGCAAACCAAGCTTGACGCAGTCGGCGGGTGTGCCGTTGGTGATATATTTTTTATATCCCTCTTTGCTTTCTGCCTCGTAAAAAGTCAAAGGTATCTTCATGGTAATGGCATGACCCATAGCCGATTGTGAAGTCTCTGACACCACAACCACAACCTCGCCCAATTGCCTCATCAAATCTGTTAACAGCAACAAGCCCGGAGCATAAGCCCCGTCGTCGTTGGTTATCAATATTAAAGGTTTGTTCATTATCTATTATTTAGGCGGCAAATATACATCAAAAGGCTTTTGGGTTTCGTTTCACTTTGCCGCGGGGAGGGCTTAGGATTTTTCCTTTAGTAAATTTCTGAGTTTTATGTATTTATGATATGTGCCTGAGGCCGTTAGGCGGCAAACGGTAAATCCGTATTTCCCGTCGAGGAAACCGCCTTTCAGAAAATAATTACGGAAAAACATCCAAGCTGATTTATAGCAGGCTTTAAAAACGGAGGATTTTTTCCCCTTCTCAAATAGAACCTCGGCGCCAATGGAAGAAAAATAATCGTTTTGTCTAACGTGCTCATCTACCGTATAATACGAGTAGTGCAGCAGGTTTCCTTTCAGATGTTTTATACTAGAGCCCTCTTGCATTATCACTTTGTCGTGGGGGTTGTCGCCGCCCCATTTTCCTTTTTTACGATTCCAAAGGCGTAATTTTACATCCGGATACCAACCGCTGTGTTTTATCCACTTTCCGCAGTAGTTGGTAAGTCTGTTGAATTTATAGGCATCGGCATCCAAATTCTCTTTTACTTTTTCTATTTCCGCTTTTAAGCTTTCGTCAAGTGCCTCGTCGGCATCCAAGGATAACACCCAATCGTTGGCAGCCATTTCCATAGCTCTGTTTTTTTGTTGGATGTGTCCATCGAATTTGTGTGTATGGAATTTCACTCCGAATTCGCGGCAAATATCTTCCGTTTTGTCGGTGGAAAAAGAATCGAGGACGATTATTTCATCGGCTACTTCCGTCAAAGATTCGAGGCAGCGTCTTATGTTTCGCTCTTCGTTGAATGTGATTATTACTGCCGAAATTTTCTCCATAGCCTTTTATTTTTTCCAGAATCCGGGAGATAAAAATACCAAAACAGTGAATAGTTCAAGACGTCCCAACATCATCAAGAAAGCCAAAACCCATTTACCAATGTCGGGAATGGCGGCATAGTTGTCGATGGGACCCACGTGCCCAATGCCCGGGCCGATATTTCCGAGCGAAGCTATGGTAGCACCGATAGCCGTCTCGAAATCCAAACCAATGGCCGACATTATTATTGTTCCCGCAACGAAAATCAAAACATAAAAAAGAAAAAAGGCCAAAATGTTGAAGATGTAGTCCTTTTTTACGGCATTTCCGTTATAACGCACTGTTATAAAGGCTCTTGGGTGAATAAGCTTTTTGAGCTCGGCTGCCGAAGCTTTGAAAAGCAGCAGATGACGGATGGACTTAATACCACCGCCCGTAGAGCCTGCGCTTCCTCCCGTGAACATCAACACAAAAATAAGAAACCACGCTAAGGTTGGCCAAGATAGATAATTGGCACTCACGAAACCCGTGGTTGTTATTATGGACACAACCTGAAACAGGGTGTCGCGGAACACTTTTTCAAAAGCTCCGCCATCTTGAAAAAGTATAAGAGCGCTTATTATTATTGTGAAAATTAGGGTTAATAATCCGTAAAATCTGAATTCTTCGTTTCTGAATACTTTTTTTACTCTGCCGTGCAAAAGCAAGTAATGCAGCGTGAAGTTTACGCCGGCAAGAAACATAAAAACAATTATAACATATTGAATATAAGGGCTATACAGGGCAACGCTGGCGTTTTGGGTGGAGAAACCTCCGGTGGCCATGGTGCCGAAAGAGTGGCAAAGGGCGTCGAAAAGGCTCATGCCGCCAAACATCAAAAGAATAGTTTCGGCGATGGTGAAGAGGACATAGATTCCCCAAAGCCTTTTTGCTGTGCCGGTTATTCGCGGATGCAGTTTGTCGGGTGTCGGGCCGGGCACCTCGGCAGCAAACAGTTGCATGCCGCCAATACCTAAAAAGGGCAGTATGGCTAGCGACAGCACTATTATTCCCATGCCTCCAATCCAGTGTGTCATTGAGCGCCAAAACAAAAGTCCTTTGGACATGGCCTCTATGTCGGTTAGAATGGAAGCCCCCGTGGTTGTAAACCCCGACATCACTTCAAAAAAGGCGTCGGTGAAAGATTTTATCTGACCGCTGAGAAGAAAAGGCAGGGTGCCGTAAAGAGATATCACAACCCAAGCCAAACTTACGATGATGTAACCTTCGCGTTTGCCCATGCGCGTGCTTCTTTTTTCCCCGAGAAATA
Organism: uncultured Prolixibacteraceae bacterium; assembly: GCA_964585875.1. Lineage (GTDB taxonomy): Bacteria > Bacteroidota > Bacteroidia > Bacteroidales > UBA1556 > UBA6267. The sequence goes on from CAZPGC010000023.1 coordinate 20,358, forward strand.
GTAGCACCAAACCGCCAATTCCGGAAGTTATCAGGCCCGAAAGAAATATTGGCCACTGGTCGCCGCTGTGATAGTAAAACGAAAATGGCAAGGAAAACCACATAAATATCCCCTCGATAAGGAGCAATAGACTCATTGTCCGAACTATTATCCTGATATTTACGTCTTTAGTGTTTATCATTCTCTAACGCATAAACATTCTTTTTACTTTTCTAATCACATCGGGCAGGCTGAAAACCACCACTCTGTCGTGTGCTTCTATCTGAAAATCACCTATGGCAATGTGTCCTTTTCCGTTACGGATTATACCGCCGATAATGGCTCCCTCGGGAAATTTCAAGTCCTTTATCTTGCGTTTTGTGACAGGCGCTTTTTCTTCTACGATAAATTCTATTGCCTCGGCATCTACACCCGTGAGCACCTTGCTCGAAGAAATATTCGACGAAAGAGTGAAATTTTCGATGTATGATGCGGCAATCAGTTTTTTGTTGATAATGGTATCGATATTTATATTCTGAGCAATGTGAATGTAGTCGATGTTTTCAACCAAAGCTATGGTTTTCTTAACGCCTAACCTCTTGGCAAGCAGACAGGTAAGTATATTTGTTTCGGTATCGTTGGTTACCGAGATAAAAGCGTCCATAGAAGATATTCCTTCGTCTTCAAGTAGGTTTAAGTCGCGTGAGTCGCCATGAATTATCATGGTTGAATTGAGTTCGTCGCTTAGCGATTCGCAGCGTTTGTAGTCAATTTCAAGAAGTTTTATGTTCATTGAATCTTCAAGGCGCTGTGCCGTGAGCCGGCCTATTCTGCCGCCGCCCACAATCATAATGTTTTTCATTTGCATTCTGCCTTTGCCTCCCATAAAAAGCACCTGCTCCATGCCTTCGGGTTTGGTGATGATATAGGCAAGGTCGCCGGTAAGAAAGCGGTTTTCACCCTTGGGGATTATTGTTTTGCCGTGCCGGTGAATGGCTACGGCCCTGAAATCCAATGCGCTGTTGCTTTTTGCTATCTCGTGCAGCGATTTGTTTATCACTTGGGCTCGTTCGTCAAGTTTTATCAGCATCAACATCAACTGCCCGTTCGAGAATTCGAAAATCTCTTCTGCTGCCGAATTTTTCAAAAGTCTTACTATTTCTTTGGAAGCAATGTTTTCGGGGCTTACAAGGTTGTTTATGCCCAATTCGTTGAAAAACTGCCGGTTTATTTTTTTCAAATTTTCCGTATTGCTTACCCTTGCGATACAGCGCTTGGCTCCCATTTTCTTGGCGATTATTGCCGAGGTCAAATTCGGTGTTTCGGTGTGTAAAACCGAAATAAACAAATCGGCTTTTTCTATGGACGCGTGTTGTAATGTGGAAATCAACGAAGGCTCACCCAAGATTGTCAAAACGTCGAAATGTTCATCAATCTCATTCAAAAAACGCTCGTCGTCATTTATTACGGTAATATCGTGATTTTCAGAGCTTAAAAGCTTCGTGAGGTAATGTCCCAGTTCTCCGTCGGCTGAAATTACTATTCTCATTTTCAATGCTTTATTGCCGGAATTTTCACCTTGAAAAATATAGAAAAATGAAAATCCGATGATTGATTATCAATTGTCTAAAGTAAATAAAAATGCTAATGAATCGGCATTAAAAAACAAATTTGGCGTAGTGCCGTATTTCTCGGCTCTTAGAATCTCTTGAAACCTATTATTTCTCTCACTTCTTTAAGGGTGGGGGCTGCCGAGGCTCTCGCTTTTTCGGCGCCGCTATTTACAACCTTTGCAAGGTATTGGTTGTCGCTCGAAAGTTCTTTTATGCGTTCTTTTATCGGTGCTGTAAAAGCAATAATGTCGTCGGCAAGTTTTTTCTTGAAATCGCCGTAACGTATTTTGCAAGTGTTGTACAGGCTGTCGAAATAGTCATAGGTTTCTTTGTCGGAAACTATGCTCATCAGCGTAAAAAGGTTTTGTATGGGTTCGGGTTTTTGTTGGTTCATTTCGGTAGGTCCCGCATCGGTAACGGCACGCATCACCTTTTTGCGAATCACTTTTTCTTCGTCGTTCAGAAAGATGGCATTGCCTGCCCCTTCCGATTTTCCCATTTTACCCGTGCCGTCCAAACCGGGCACTTTCACAAGCTCCTCGCCGAAATTAAAAGCCGTGGGAATAGGGAAGAAATCTACCTTATACATTCTGTTGAAACGACGTGCAAAGGTGCGCATCATTTCCAGATTTTGTTCCTGGTCTTTTCCCACGGGGACTTTTTTGGCGCGGTGTATAATCACGTCGGCAGCCATGAGGGTGGGGTAGGTGAGTAGCCCCGCATTGACGTTGTCGGGTTGTTTTCTAACCTTTTCTTTAAATGATGTAACTCTCTCGAGTTCACCGAGATATGCGTTCATGTTCAGAAGAAGATACAGCTCGGCCGTTTCAGGCAAATCGCTCTGAATATATATCACCGATTTCTCGGGGTCGAGTCCCGCAGCCAAATATTCCACCAAAACTTGTTTCACGTTGCCGTGCAAATCCGCCGGCGTGGGGTGGGTGGTCAGCGAATGATAATCCGCAATGAAAAAATAGCAGTCGTTATTGTCCTGCATCTTCACAAAATTCTTAACCGCACCGAAATAATTACCGAGGTGCAGGTTTCCCGTTGGCCTTATGCCGCTTACTACTTTATCCATGGCCGCAAAAATAAAGGAAATAATAATTGGCCGATAAGACTTTTTCGGCAATCGGCGGTGTTGCTCTTTTTTATAAACTTGCAATCTCAAAATCAAAATACAATGGGAAAAAGCAAAATAAAAACGGCCAAGGCTACACGCTTCGATTACACCGTTCGGTCGATTCGCGACGAGGAAATAGAAATCGTCGAAAATCCGGCATATTATCGCGAATACGACGAGGAAGGAAACCTTACAATGGAGGTTATTTACGGCCCCGGAGGCTATTTGTCCGAGAAATACGGCTTTGTGTATAAGGACGGTAAAACGGTTGAGCAGCTTACATATCTCGATGAAGAGACCGTTGCCGAACATCAATTCATCGAATACCACGGCGATAAAATATCTAAAATTGTCACCAAATACGAAGAAGGTTTTCAGGACGAAACTCTTTTTACTTACGATGAAAAAGGACGTTTGTTGTCGAAAATTACCTACGATGACGGCGAAGAAGGGGAGAAGCAAATAAATGATTATCAAGGCGATATGCTTGTTGAGAAATATTTTGACGAGTACGGAAATTTGGAAAAACAGGTTTTTGTGAGGACCGATTCCGAGGGTAGAATAACAGACAGCAAAACCGAATTTTCGGAAGACGACAGCTATGAGGAAGTTCGTTACGAATATGACGAGGAAGGTAAAGTTTTATCGGAAAAGCATTCGGGAACTTATGATAAAGCCGTGAAAGATATTTTTTACCGTTATGATGAAAAAGGGAATTTAACGGAAACGGAAACACGCAGTACCGAAGGAACTGTTGTTGTGGAAATTACCTACGACAAAGCCGGGAATGAGGTTGGACAAATTGAAAAAAACGAGGACGGCGAATTGAATCACAAAGTGAAAAGGAAGTTCGACAGTGCCGGTAATGTTACCGAAATAGAAGTTGAGATTTTTAACCACGGTCTCGAAATCGACCAACATTACCTTATTAAATACGAGTATGAGTTTTATTAGGGTTTGTAATACAATTTCAGCATCTTCTTTTTGTAGTAAATAACTGCCTCATAGCGCTTTAGCAGGTCGCTGCCGAGGACGCCGTCGATACCTTTATAGCCAAGCATTTCGTACGATTGGTTGACGTGATTTATTTCCAAAACCACACTTTGATAATTTTTCAGCACAAGGGTGCCGAGTTTGAATTTTTCGATATTCACCAGCCGGCTTTCCATGGTGTTTGTGCCCAAACCCGCCGACAGATGTGGGGCGAGTCCCAATCCGGGTTCATCCTCATCCAATTCCAACAGTTGAATTATCCTGCTTTTATCGAAAACCGTCATGCTTGCACCCGTGTCAATCAACAGGGTTACTTTCTTGTCATTCACCTCGGCCTCAGCAAAAAGATGATAGCCTTCTTCCTCTATTTCAATCAGTTGCAAAGGCAAGGTGCTTATGGCTTTTCGCATTAGAAGTTGGGTTTAAGGTGGTATTTCTTATAGAAGCTTTCGATGTGGGCGGCAGCCTCTTCCGCCGAATCAACCAGCTTGAAAATATTCAAATCTTCCTCTTTTATATTGCCGGAGGCTAGCAGCGAATTTCTAATCCAGTCCAATAAACCTTGCCAATAGTCTTTTCCTACCAAGGCTATGGGAAAACGTACCATTTTGTTGGTTTGAATGAGAGTGACGGCCTCAAAAAACTCGTCGAGGGTGCCAAAGCCTCCGGGCATTACCACATAGCCTTGCGAGTACTTCATGAACATCAGCTTTCTGACAAAGAAATAGTTGAATGTCAGCAATTTATCATTGTCGATAAAAGGATTTGAATGTTGCTCAAAAGGCAGTTCTATGTTTATCCCCACCGATTTTCCGCCCGAAAAATGAGCTCCTTTGTTTCCGGCTTCCATTATTCCGGGTCCTCCCCCCGTAATCACTCCGAATCCTTTTTTTGTCAGCAAGTAGGCTATTTCCTCTGCCATCAAGTAGTAGGGGTTGTCGGGTTTGGTGCGTGCCGAGCCGAAAATACTCACACACGGTCCTATCTTCGATAATTTCTCAAAGCCTTCAACCATTTCCGACATCACCTTGAAAACAGCCCAGCTGTCGTGTGTCTTGGTTTCATTCCACGATTTGGGATTGAATGCTTTTTTCAGCTTCTCCCTGATTTTTTCATCGTAATCCTTATTCTCAATAACCATAATATCCTATTATTCAATAAATTAATAATACTTTTCAATTAAATCCGGTTAGATGATAAAACGGTTTTTATTGTAAAGTTTTCTGCAAAATTAAAAAAAACATCACTTGCTTTGTCCATCTGACACCTTATTTATAATGGCTCATTAATTATATCCTTATAAACAGACGCCGGGTAATGATGTTTTTACAAAAGTACAAAAGTTTTTTAGAGATATTTGATGAATGAAATACACTTGATTTTTTTGTATAAAAAAAGATGATGCTTTCTTTTTTCAACGAATAGTGTCATTTATCATTTTGCCGGCTGAAACTTATGCTTTACATTTGCACATTAATTTTTTAAAATCAGAGAGATGAAAGGATTCTTCTATTGGACATTGACCTTGGTAATAGCAGTCGCCATAATGTTTTACCAAAGAGTGACCGGCCCCACTTATCCAAAAAAAGTAAAAGTGGAAATAGCGGGAAAAGAATATAAGTTTAACTTGCTAAGAAGCAGTGAGTTGAAGAATATAAACGGAAATGAGGAGTCGCCTTGTGAAATTAAACTCCCTGTGGAAGACGAAAGCATAAGGGCAAAAGTTTTTTATAAAAGATACCGTGTAAACGAAGAATGGACAAGCTTGGAAATGCAAGCAAAAACCGTTAATAAAAAGGCATTTTTCGGTAAAGGCAAGAAAATCAGGGTGCTTTCGGCTACGCTGCCCGACCAGCCCCCTGCCGGAAAACTGGAATACAGAGTGGAACTATACAAAGACGGAAAAAGTTTTGTAATTAACCAAAAGCCTGTAGTCGTGCGGTTTAAAGGTTTTGTGCCGCGTTATATTCTCATACCTCATGTAACTTTTATGGTGTTGGCGCTTATTTTCGGAACGCGCACGGGTGTAGAGCTGCTTTTCCGGCGTAAAAAGACTTTCACCTTTGCTCTTGTCACGCTTATAGCCTTGGGTTTCGGAGGTCTTGTCTTTGGTCCCAATGTTCAATATTATGCTTTTGGCGACTATTGGACAGGATGGCCTTTCGGCAGCGATTGGACGGACAACAAAACAATATTTGCCTTTATTTTCTGGGTTGTGGCTGTTTTTATTTTGCGGAAAAAACCTCAAAACAGACTATGGCCCGCGCTCGCTCTTTTGGTGATGTATTCCATTTACCTAATACCTCATTCAAAGGGTGGCTCTGAGCTGAATCCCGAAACCGGCAAAGTGGAAACGGGTTTGAAAAAATAATGACTTGCGATACTTAATTTGTGGATTCACGGTGTCGTAAGATCAACTGAAAAGCTTCCCGAAAGTCAATAACGGCGCGTGTTACATCAGGCTTGTATAAAAGTGCTTGTGGATTTGCGGAAATTACCTTTATATTTGCCGCCCGGTTTTATTTGCCGTATTTAGTAATTCTTTTTTACGAAAATATTCGTTTATAAAGAGTTGCGAGAAACTAAATAATTGAGGGTTAGTGAGCATGCTTTCCTTTGATTTTTTATTTTATGAATTTAAATTTTAGTCAATGTCAAAAAATCTTGTAATCGTCGAGTCACCCGCAAAAGCCAAAACCATCGAAAAATTTCTCGGTAAAGATTTCACCGTAAAGTCGAGTTTCGGTCATGTCAGAGATTTGGCCAAAAGCAATCTCGGAGTAGATGTCGATAAGGACTTTCGTCCGCGATA
>CAZPGC010000024.1:0-26865 GCA_964585875.1 uncultured Prolixibacteraceae bacterium
AAAAACCCACAGCCTACCTCAGCAGCATGATATTTCCTCTAAACTGTTCCTTATGCTTGTCTTTGTCTTCAACTTTTATAACAAATACATAGTTGCCGTTGGGACAATCTTCTCCCGTATTCAACATTTTGCCGTTCCAGCCGGTATTGATGTCGCTTGAGTGAAATACCAATTGTCCCCAGCGATTGTATATATATATATTAAAGGTGTTCCAATTGTAATCATGACCTTTCACATTGAACTCATCGTTCAGGCCGTCGCCGTTGGGGCTGAAAGCATTGGGAAAATACAGCTGCGGGAAAGGTTTTATGTGCACCTTTTGCCAAGCGGTGTCGGTACATCCGTACTCGTTTATAACCACTAATCTGACGTTGAAAATACCGGTATCTTTAAATTCGTGCCAAGGATAATCATAAGTAGATGTGTTATTTACACCGCTTTTGGGGTCGTCGAAATTATAAATCCAATGCTTTGCTCCCACCGAAAAATCCCAGAAACTCACATTTGGTTTACTTATCAAAGTCTGATTTGGATAGGCACCGAAAGCAGCCACCGGATTTTTGTGAACATTCACATAACCTGTTTTGGAACCGTAGGCCGGACATCCGTCGTTGCTGTTGACAAACAAACCCACGGTATATGACCCGGCGTAAGGATAAGCATAGCCGGGATTTTCGAGCGTGGAAGTGTCATTGGGATCCAAAGGATTGCCGAACTGCCAATAGAAATCCTTGACATTCAATGTTTTATTTTGAAAGTTCACCAAAAGCGACTCGCAGGCCTCCGTTGGAATAGCCATAAAATCAACAGTCGGCGTCAGATAGACTAACACGCCCGCCGTATCGGGATATGAGGTACAGCCGTTTTCGGTAACGGTAAGACTCACTATTTTATAACCGCCTTTATTCCACATAACCCACTGAGGCTGTTTGCCGCTGCCTTGCAAGTGTTGTCCGCCGTCGAAATTCCAATTGTATTGGGCATTAACGGATGCCGTACCCGAATATATTATGGAGGTACTGTCGGCAGAACAAATTGTATCGTCAACAGCGGTAATCGTACAAGTCGGTCTTGTGGTTACCTGCACCGTGGCGGTATCGCTGTTGCTGCAACTGTTGGTGTCTGTTACCTCCGCCCAATAAATTTGTGTCATTTGCGGAGCTATGCTAATGGTGGGCGTTGTAGCCGTTGTGCTCCACAAAACCGATTGCACCGGATGGTTTGCCGTAGCCGAAAGTGTAATTGTGTCGCCACTGCAAATACCTGTATATGGCGGATTTACATTCACAACCGGTAATGGATAAACAGTGATATTTTTGCTGTTTGCATTTTCGCACCCGTGAACGTCGGTGATGCTTACGGTATATGAAGTGCTGCTTACCGGATTAACGATAACCGAAGGGGTGGTGGCTCCCGTTGACCAGCTGTAGCTTACCGCTTGCGGAACGGAAGAGGCGCTGATGTTTATGGAATCACCATTACAAATCTCATAAGACGGCGAAAAAGTTATCACCGGAAGGCTGTAAACCGTAATGACTTTTGAAACGCTACCGGAGCATCCAATGCTGTCGGTGCCGCTCACCGTGTAGGTGCTTGTAGTGAAGGGCGTGGCGTTTATCGACGGCGAAACACTTCCCGTATTCCACTGAAACACAACGGGGTTAACGCTTGAACTTGCCGTAAGCAACACGCTGTCGCCATAACATATCTGATTTGCCGATGAGCTTATGGACATTTGCGGTATCGGATTCACTTGTTGATATATCGAGTCGCTGTTCACACAGCCGACACTATCGGTTACCGATACGGAATATGTACCCGATACAGTGGGGTAAATATTCATCGAGGGCATAACCACCGAATTATTCCACAGATAGGAAACAACGGCTCCGGAGGCGTTGGCGGCAATGACTATGGAATCGCCGGCACAAGAAGGATTCTTCGACGACGATACGGTAACTGCCGGGGTAGGCTCAACTCGAACCAAGGCCTGTATTGTATCGCTACATCCTATGGAATCGGAAGCGGTAACGGAATAAACGGTAGTTGAGGTCGGATTTACAACAATTGAGGAGCTTGTGGCCGAAGTACTCCAAAGAAAGTTGACGGGATTAATGTTACTTGTGGCGGTCAAGCCAATGGAATCGTAATCGCAAATTATAGTATCACTCACATTGATAGACAATTGCGGATAAGGATTTGTCTGAACGGTAACCGTGGCGCTATCGTCACAGCCGTAAAGATTATAACCGTTTACCTGATAGGTAGTGTTCGTTTGCGGCCAATCCGTCAACATATTTACGGTATCGCCGGTATTCCATACAAAAACAGTAGGGTTCATCGACGATTGCCCTGTCAGCTGCACCTGACTACCTTGGCAAACCACAGTGGCCGAAGGACTTATGGAAATTACAGGCCTCGGATTTACCGTTACCGTAAAAGTATCGGTATTTTCACAACCGTTGCCGTCGGTCCCCTTCACGGAGTAGCTTGTGGTTTGCTGAGGTATTACCTTGGCCGAATTTCCCGAAGAGCTCACTAAAGATGCCATCGGTGTCCATTGATATGATGAGGCGCCGCCGGCCGTCAGAGAAGTGGAATCTCCTATGCAAATACTCGTGTCGGCGGCACTGATGAAAACATTGGGAAGTTGATGCACCGTGATATGGGCAGTAGTGGAATCACTACAGCCGTGAATATTAAACCCTTTAACTTTGTAATCCATTGAAACAGGAGGACTTACCCCTATCGAATTAGTGTTATTGCTAAAGATGTAACTACCGGGTGACCATTGATAAACATTTGCTCCCGTGACATTTATGGTTGCCGAATCGTTTTTACAAATTGCCTGCGTGACGGGACTTACACTGATAACGGGATTGGGATGCACTTTAATAGTTGAGCTTATTGCCTTCGAGCAGCCGTCGGTACTGATTCCGGTAATATGATAGGTGGTGTTGACCGTGGGAGAAGCCCAAATGGTATCGCCCGTGTTAGAACTCAAACCCGTGGAAGGCACCCATGAATAACTGCCGTTACCCCCGGCCCCGCTGACACAAATTTTAATGGAATCACCGGCGCAAATGGAGTCCAAAGGTGGATTAACTATCACAACGGGATTTCTTTTAACATTCACGTAAACCGAGGTGTCGGAACGACAACCCAAAGAATCGTAAGCTCTCAAATTATAGGTTATATTCGACAAGGGATGGGCAAAGGTGGAGGCACCGCTATATGAAGTCAACCAAAGGTGAGGAAACCACTGGTAAGTTACTGCACCATGTGCCGTAAGCATAACAGAATCTCCTTGACAGATAACGGGATGCAAGGGTGTAATATAAACCGAAGGACCTTGATCTATATGCAAAGTCACCGTATCCCAAGCTACGCAGCCGTTTGTATCAACTCCCGTTACCGTGTATTGAAAGGTGCTGTCGGGAGAAGCGTAAACCTGCGCCGCACCATTGGAGAGCAAGCCTGCCGAGGGCGACCACGAATAAGAAACGGCACCTGTTGCCGACAACAAAGAGCTGTCGTTGCGACAAATAACCGAAGGAGTAGCGGTAGCCGTAATCACGGGATTCGGGTAAAGATTTATTTGAACAGTATCGGTACTTTGACAAAAATGGACAGAGGTGCCGGTAACGGTATAAAGCGTACTTTGCGAGGGAAGAGCCTGCACCGTGTCTCCCGTCGTTTGCAACAGCGTAGAGGCGGGAGCCCACTGGTAAGAAACGCAATTGACTGCACTTAACAAGGCCGTATCACCGGGACAAACAGAGTAATCGGAAGCAGTGGCAACCACCTCCGGATCGTGATAAACAACCACGTTTACGGAGGACGATTTAACACAGCCACCCGGATATGTTGCCGTAACCGAATAGGTCGTAGTGTTTGCAGGGGCGACAGTGTCGGAGGATGTAGTTGCACCCGTACTCCACAGCCACGACAGGGGATTTATCCCCGTTGCCGATAAAACCACCGAATCACCAAAGCAAATCCGCGGATGCACAGGGACAATAATCGGGTTGGAATAAACGGTAAGCGCTGCTTGTGCAGTATCACGACAACCATTTGTATCAGTTCCTATAACACTGTAACTTAAAGAGTTGGCGGGTGTGGCCAGTACAGTATCATTGTTGGTAACATTAAGACCGGTGGAGGGTGACCACTGATAAGATGAAGCACCCGCAGCAACGAGCATCTGTGTTTGTCCTCCGCAAATAGCAGCCGATGGAGGGGTAACCGAAACCGTCGGCAGAGCATAAACCGTAACCTGAAAACTTATGGTGTCATTACATCCGTTTGCAGTTTGACCTATCAATGAGTAACTTGTTGTGCTTGTGGGAAAAGCTTGGATGGTATCTCCCGTGACGGCACTCAGACCGGAAGCCGGCAGCCACTGATATGTTCCTGCTCCCGTGGCTGTTATCTCTATACTATCGCCGGGACAAATACCCGGATTCGGCGGATTTACTGCCAAAGCGGGAAGAGCATTTACCGTCACCAAAGCGGTATCTGTATTATGACATCCCGAAGCATCCGTAGCCGTAACCGTGTATAGGGTTGTAACTGAAGGTTTCACCCAAATGGTGTCGCTTGTGGCTCCCGTGCTCCAAACAAAAGTGCTGGACGAAGTATTGGAGCTCACAGTCAGTTTTACCGAATCGTTTTGACATAATGCCGCAGTGCCGGGCGTAATTACAGGAATTGGGCTGACGGTAACAGTCGTTGACAGGGTATCGGAGCACCCGTATTGACTTGTTCCTATCACCTGATAACTTGTGGTTTGCGTAGGCTTGGCAACGACAGTATCGTTGCTTACCGTATTTAAACCCGTTGCCGGACTCCAAATATATGTATCGGCACCGGCTGCAATAATTTTTACCGAATCGTGCGGACACATATGCGGATTTATCGGGCTTAAGGACATGACCGGATAGGGATGTACTCCCACATAAACGTTTATGCTGTCAACACAACCCGCCGAACTCGTCCCTATTACTTTGTAAGTCGTTGTTGCATTGGGACTTGCCGTTACCTGTGAACCCGTAGATGACGACAAAGACGAAGAAGGCGACCAAGAATAACTTGCCGCACCCGATATCGAGAGGGAAGCCGATGTGCCGATACAAATATCGGTAGAATCGGGTGTGGCCGTCATGACAGGCAACTGGTTAACCACTATATTTGAATATGCCGAATCTTTACAGCCGTTACCCGAAGTCCCCACAACTTTGTAAACCGTTGTAGATGTGGGCGCGGCGTTAACGCTTGCACCCGTCGTTGTCGAAAGTCCCGCAGCAGGCGACCAAGTGTAGCTGAGAGCCCCCGAGGCCGTAAGCACTGTGGACGAACCGATACAAAAAGAAGCGGTGGCAGGACTTACGCTAACCGTAGGTGAAGGTATCACGTTTATTGTGGCGTGTGCACTATCGATGCAACCCTGCGAGGTGGCACCTATTACGGTGTATGTCGTTGTTGAAGAAGGCGTTGCATTTACCGAAGAGCCTGTGGTTGAAGAAAGACCGGTAGCGGGCAGCCACGTATAGGTAGTAGCACCCGAGGCATTCAAGCCAACCGTGGCACCTGCACAGATATTTGAATTGGCCGGTGTGACGTTAACAAGCGGTAGTGTATCGACAATAACCGTCACCGAGTCAACGGCTGTACATCCCAAGCTGTCGGTGGCTGTAACCGAATAGGTTGTGGTAACATTCGGGTTCGTAAGAAAAGATGAAGAAGTACTGCCGTTACTCCATAAAAAGGCAGGACTTGAATTGGCGGAAGCCGAAACCATTGCCGTATCACCAACACAAATTCGCGGTGGTGCCGAAGAAACAACAAGGATGGGAGTTACGGAAATGTCCGCCGTATCGGAATTAACACAACCGTTGTTATCGGTGCCGGTAACCACGTAAGAAATATTTGTCGAGGGCGTCACATTTACCGTTGCACCCGTTGTTGACGACAAGTAAGTTGAAGGCGACCAAGAGTAGTTGGCGGCACCGGAAGCCGTAAGTGCAAAAGTGGAATTTATACAAACCAAGGTGTCGTCGTGGTCTATTTTTACTTGAGGTAAAGGATTAACGGTAACGGTAAAGGTAAGGGTGTCGTAACAACCTGAAGAACTCTGTCCCACAAGGGTATAAGTCGTTGTGGTAGTGGGGCTTGCAACTACCACGGCTCCCGTCGTCGCCGAGAGCCCCGTTGCGGGCGACCACGTGTAACTTGCCGCTCCCGAGGCGCTTATCGTAACGGAATTTCCGATACAAATAGCCGGAGTTGCCGGACTGATGCTAAGCACCGGAAGAGGATTTACGGTAACCGTAGCCTGACCACTACCCGTACAACCGTTTGTGTCTGTTGCCGTAACCGAATAGTTGGAAGTTGACAGCGGAGTGACGGTAATGGCTGAGCCGGTTGCCCCCGTATTCCATAAATAAGTGGTGCCTCCGAGAGTAGCGGAGGCCGTAATGGTAGCGGCGTCGCCGGCACAGATGGTCTGATTCGACGGCGTCAAAACAGGGCTCGGCGATACCACGATATGCGCGGTGGCAGTGTCTTTACATCCGTTAACATCAGTACCCACCACTGTGTAGGTGGTGGTGGTATTCGGAGAGCCGGTAACCGAAGCTCCCGTGGAAGAAGACAAGGTTGACGAGGGCGTCCATTGATAAGTAAAAGCACCACCGGCGTTTATTACCAAGCTGGAATTGTCACAAATGGAAGTGTCGAAAGGAGAAACAGTGACATTAGGTAAAGAATGTACGGTTACGGTAAAAGTGTCGGTATTTACACATCCCCAATTATCTGTCCCGGTTAGAACGTAAGACGTTGTAGCTGTGGGAGTAGATATAACCGTACTGCCGGTGGTGGTATTTAAATAAGTTGAAGGATTCCATGAATATGTTTGCGCCCCCGAGGCAGTCAGTGTTTTTGAAGCTCCTATACAAACCGACGGATTTGGGGGGCTGACGCTAAGGTTGGGCAAGGGATGCACTGTTACCACAGCCAAGGCAGTGTCGGTACATCCGTTTGCAGAAGTTCCTGTCACCGTGTATGTTACGGTGTTTGAAGGCGTTGCCGAAACCGAAGACCCCGTTGTTTGATTCAAACCCGCTGAGGGTGACCACTGATAAGAAAGGGCACCCGAAGCCGTAATGGCGGTTGAAGCGCCGCTGCAAATATCCGGATTGGAGACCGAAGCCGAAACAGAAGGTGACGAAATGACGTTGACACTCACTTGGGCAGTGTCCTTACACCCGTTGGTATCGGTACCTTCCACATTATAAATCGTAGCCGTTAAGGGAGAGGCTATCACATGACTGCCGCTTGTGGACGACAGCGATGCACCCGGCCACCATTGGAATGTGGAAGCTCCGCCGGCAAATAATGAAGTGGTATCACCGCTGCAAACGGTGTCCGTCAGGGCCGTTGCCGTCACCGTTGGTAAGGAGTTGACTGCCACCGTAGCCGTATCGCTATCGGAAACCCCGCAATAGTCGGTAACCGTGACCGAATATGTAGTAGCACCGGATATTTTTTCTTTTATGGACGACAGAGTATCCCCCGTGCTCCACGCGTAACTAAAAGGAACGGAACCATTTAGCACTGTTGTTGAAAGCAATGCCGAATCTCCTACGCAAACGGCAGGCGGTGAGTTAATATTTACCGAAACAGCCGTATAATCGTTTATGTTAATCAACAAAGTGTCACTTGAACAGGAAGAGGTATTTACAATCAATTGCACCGTTTCAGTTCCTTCGGGCAAATTATCAACAAGAGTATTTATGAGCAAAGAAACTGAGTCGGAGCCCGCCGGAATAACCACACTGTCGGGAATATGCGTGTAATCCACCCCGTTGGTGGCCGTACCGCCTATGCTGAAATGTACCGTTCGGTCATAGCTTGTGGGCTTGTCCAAAGTAAAAGCCACCAAAGCATTGCTGCACCCTTCAACACAATAATTTGTAAGTAAAGGATTTGTGTAATGTACCTTGTTTTTAACAATATTCGAACTCAAAGAGTTGTATTTCAGAAAAATACCCGAATCATAAGAATGGTCGCCAACATCACCTATGGCTATTTTAAGATGATAGGTAGTACAGGGCACCACCACGAGTTTAGATTTCATAACCGTCGTAAATCCGTCGTACTCAATGGAATTTGCCGTGTTGTTCACATAATAGTTGCAATGGACGCAAGGCCCGTTGTTTTGCTGTCCGTTATTGATATTATTCACCGTAACGGGTAAATTTGTCCCCGGAACAAGAGCGATATTCACATTGCTGTAGTTGCCGCCCGCCGGATTGGGTCCCGAAACGAAAAACCCGAAAACGTCATTATAAACCGAGCCCACCCATTCGGGATATTCCTCCGAGGCAAAGACATATTCAATGGTAATTGTATCTGAAAAAGGCACGAAATCAAATTCCAAAACCGCAGCATCATTTACCAAAAAACCGGTTACCAAAGAAGCCAACTGAGGGTCGGAGCCGCCAAGAGTATTAGTTGTTTTGTTAGGCGCCGAATTGGGACCGGGCGCATTGAAAATGCTTCCCGTTGTCAATAAAATACCCTCATCCAAACCAAGATTGGTGGCTGAGCTTCCCGTACTGAATCGGCCTATGGAGACATTGGCACCGCTGTATGTTATATTCGATGCACTAACCCCATTGCCAACCAAAAAGCTGTCAACAAGTTGCTGCGGCGTATAAGTACTGTCAACAAGCAACTGCGACATCAATTTGTTTGGGTAAAAAAATACCAATAACAAGATGAGGGTTAATATTGTTTTTCCGGCTTTCATGTTTAGCAGTAGTTTCTACCTTTCGACTTTGGCTAATATACGAAATTTTTGACGGGTTGTTGCAAAGCGCAGCCTCATTTATTTACCGCTGTTTGTTAATAAAAGGGAGAAAAACCAAATAACAGAATCTACCTTCAATATTATCGAAAATTAACAGCCTATACAAAATACTAATTATCAGTATTTTAACACCAAATATATCCGTGGTAAAAAAAGTGTTTCGAAGGTTCCTAAAACCTATTTAGAACAATTAAAAATATCGCAAAAATTAAAAGATACGCAATCAGCAGGGATTTTATGACTTAAATTCTAACAAAAAATTCCGAGAATTTTTCCAGCGCCTTAGCTCTATGACTGATTTTATTTTTCAAATCCACACCCAATTCGGCAAAAGTTTTTGTATATCCCTCGGGCATAAAAACAGGGTCGTACCCAAAGCCCGCTTCTCCGCGGTTTTTTTCTATGATTCTTCCCTTGACCTCGCCTGTAAAATAATGCGTTTTCCCCTTGTATATCAAGCATATAACAGTCTTAAATGCCGCCTTGCGATTGCCTTTGCCGTCCAATTCCTTCAGCAACTTTTTGTTGTTGTCGGCATAACTTGCGTTTTCACCCGCATAACGGGCGGAATAAACCCCCGGAGCACCTCCCAAAACCTCGACCTCCAAACCCGTATCGTCGGCAAAACAATCGTAGCCGTAACGCTCTTTCACCCAAAGGGCCTTTTGCAGGGCATTTCCGGCCAAGCTGTCCGCTGTCTCGGGAATGTCATCGAAACAGGATATATCATTCAAACTCAGTATCTTAAATCTATTGCCCAAGATGGCTCTCGCCTCGGCAAGTTTATGTTTGTTATTGGTGGCAAAAACCAATTTTTCCATAATTACAAAAGTTTATTCGGCTGCGAAAGTATTATTTTTCTTGGAAATTATAACTGAACTTTCGAAAGACTATGTTTTTGTAAAAATCAAGCACTTTATGGACAGACACATGATAGCCAGACACAATTTATTAACAGCAAAAAAATTTCTCCCACTTTTGTTATTTATTATAAATTACTGAAATACAATTTTTTATAAAATATACTGTAACCTTTTTTGTTTTATTCTGTAAAAAGTTATTAACAAAGTGGTAAAATGTGGGACAAAGTGGGAAATTTTGTTCTATTTTAGCAATCAAATTTTTGAGTCTTGCTTAACATCATAGGGACATACGAGTGCAAAGTGGATTCCAAGGGGCGTTTGACGCTTCCCACGGGGTTGAAAAAACAGCTGTTATCGGTTGTAAATGAGGGCTTTGTGCTTAAGCGTTCGGTATTTCACAAATGCCTTGAGCTCTACCCTATGAGCGAGTGGAACAAGGAGGTGGAAGGCATAAACAAGCTGAATCGTTTTGTGAAAAAGAACAACGATTTCATCAGAATGTTTATGGCGGGTGTAAAAACCGTCGCTCTCGACTCGGCAGGCAGGATTCAAATTTCGAAGGATTTGGTGAAGTATTCAAACATCACCAAGGAGGTGGTTCTCAGCTCGTCCGTCAACAGGATAGAGATTTGGGACAAAGAGCTTTACGAAGCCGCCATTTCCGATCCCGATATTGATTTTGCTCAGCTCACAGAGGAGGTAATGGGAAACGTTACCCCCGCCGGAGATGAGTAATGGATTTGATTGTGAGACATTTAAACGGAACAAATGACATTATACCACAAGCCTGTACTTGCAGAGGCCTCCATCGAGGGACTGAACATCAATCCCGATGGCACTTACGTTGACGCCACCTTTGGCGGCGGCGGCTATGCCCGTATGATTCTGCGCAAGCTGAGCTCCGGCACACTCGCCGCCTTCGACCGCGACAGCGACGCCGCCGGCAACGTGCCACAGGATGACAGGCTGGTGTTTTTCCCTCACAATTACAGATTTCTGAAAAACTTTCTTGACTATAAAAACCTGCTGCCCGTTGACGGCATTGTGGCCGACTTGGGTGTTTCGTCACATCAATTCGACAAAGCCGAACGCGGATTCTCCTTCCGTTTCGACGGCCCTCTCGACCTGCGTATGGACTTCTCGAAAGGCATCACGGCTGCCGAAGTCGTCAATACCTACGACGAAAAAGCACTGACTCACATTTTCAGTTTTTATGGCGAAATAAAAAACAGCCGCACGCTTGCACGCTGCATCATCAACAAACGCAAAGAGAAAAAGATAGAAAGCACCTTCGATTTTGTCGAAGCTGTCGATGAGGTTGTTTCAAAGAAAAGCAGAAATAAATATCTGGCGCAAGTATTTCAGGCTCTGCGCATTGAAGTAAATGAGGAGCTCGATTCGCTGAAAGAATTTTTGCAACAAACACCCGAGGTGCTCAAAAAAGGAGGCCGGCTGGTGGTCATCTCTTACCATTCTCTCGAAGACCGCTTGGTGAAGAATTTTATGAAAACGGGAAACATCGAAGGCAAACAAATCAAAGACTTTTACGGCAACAGCCAAAGTCCTTTCAAGATAATCACTCGCAAGCCGGTAACGGCAAGCGAAGAAGAAATTAGTGTTAACGGCAGGGCAAGGTCCGCAAAATTACGAATTGCTGAAAAAATTTGAATTATGTTGTTTGGCAAGAAAGAAAAAAGGCAAATCAAAAACGCACCGCGAACGGCGGAGGCGGCACCCCCTGCAGTAAAAACGAAGAAGGAGAAGAAGAAAAAGAAGAAAAAACAAAATGCGGAAGCGAGAAAAATAAGTTTCACTCAGGCTGTCGGCTCTATCCTCGACGGCAGTTTTCTCACCCGCGAAAGGGTTTTGAGCTGGTTGCCTTTTGCCTTCTTTCTCGTTTTTCTCGCTTTGATTTATATCGCCAATCAGTATGCGGCACTGCGACGCGTGAAAGAAATAGAAAACATCACCAAGGAAATCAAAGACTTGCGAAACGAACACATAAGCACCAAATCGGAGCTTATGTATCAATCGAAAATCTCTGAGGTAGCCAAAAAACTTAAAGACGAAGGCATCAAGGAGTCGATGATTCCGCCAAAGAAAATTTATGTAAAGAAAACGGAAAAATGAAAGATACGAAAAAGGACATATTGTGGAGAATTTACTTTATGTATTTCATCATTTTTATGATGGCAATAGCCATTGTGGGCCGTATCATTTACATTCAAACCGTGGAGGACGATAAGTGGGAAAGACTGTCTAAACAACAGAGTATCAAGAAGAAAACAATAGCCTCGAACCGTGGAAACATATATTCGCAGGACTACAATCTTCTCGCCACTTCCATACCGCTTTTCAACCTCTATTGGGACAGCAAAGTGGTGCCCAAGGACTCTTTTTACAACAACCTCGACGAGCTGGCACGGCAGTTTACGGCACTTTATCCCGACGAAGATTACAACACTTTCAAACGCCGGATGAAAACGGCCTTCACCAACGGCAAACGCTATTACCGCATCAGGCGAAACGTGGGATACAAAGAGCTTAAAAAGATAAAAAGAATGCCTGTTTTCAGAATGGGCAAATACAAAGGGGGCTTGATAACGGAAAAATTCAGCCGGCGAAAAAGACCATATAAGATGCTGGCAAAGAGAACCATAGGCATCTACAACTCCTACTTGGGAAAATATGACGTGGGGCTTGAAGGAGCCTACAACGACTTTTTGAAAGGCGAAGACGGCGTTCGCTTAATACAACGCACAACAGGCGGCTGGCGCACCTTGAACGTTTACAACAAAAACCTTAAAGACCCCAAAAACGGAAACGACATAGTAACCACCATCGACGTCAACATTCAGGATGTGGCCGAAAGCTCGCTCTACCGCAACTTGAAAAAACACGATGCCGACTGGGGTTGCGCCATACTGATGGAGGTAAAAACGGGCGAAATAAAAGCCATTGTAAACCTGAAATACGACTCCACCACAAACAGTTATTTCGAGGGATACAATTATGCCGTAGGCACGGCCGTAACGCCGGGCTCCACTTTCAAAATGGCCACTTTGCTGGTAGCCCTGAAGGACAAAAAGGTAAAACTCAATGATATAGTCCACACGGGAAACGGAGAATATAAATATTACGACTACAAGATAAGAGACTCGCACCGCGGCGGCTTCGGCGACTTAACCGTCAAGGGCGTTTTCGAACACTCGTCCAACGTGGGCATTTTTAAGATTGTGCTGAAGGCCTACGAGCAAAATCCTCAGAAATTTATCGACGGACTTTATTCCCTCGGCATAAACAAGCCTTTGGGCTTGGAAATCAAAGGCGAGCGTAAACCTTTCATCAAAGACACGCACCACCCCAAATGGTCGAAGCTCTCTCTGCCATGGATGGCCATAGGTTACGAGCTGACGATGACACCCTTGCAGGTCCTCACGCTTTACAACGCCGTGGCAAACGGAGGAAAAATGGTTAAACCGATGTTTGTCAAGGAGATACGCAAGACCAACAAGGTCATTAAAAAATTTAAGCCCGTTGTCCTTAAAAACAAAATAGCTCCCGACAACGTTATCGCCGACGCGAGAGCAATGTGCGAAGGCGTGGTAAAAGAAGGCACCGCTACATTGTTGCGTCATTCACCTTACCCCGTGGCCGGAAAAACCGGCACGGCACAGATTTACAAAAAAGGCTACAACAACAACAACTACATAGCTTCTTTCGTGGGATATTTTCCTGCCGACAAGCCCAAATATTCGTGTATGGTTGTGATTTACAATCCCAAACACGGGCTCTATTACGCCTCGCAAGTGGCAGTGCCGGTTTTCAAAGATATTGCCGATAAGATTTACGCAACCGAACTCGACATACAGCGCGACCAACCCGATGACAACGGCAAAAGTATTCCCGCATCGAAAGTGGGCTTGGCAAGCGATGTAGGCGATTTATATAAGGAAATAGGTTTCAACGACAAACGCTTTTCAAAGATGGACGGAAAGTGGATTTACGCCTATGGCAAAGACAGCACCTTGGCTATACGCGAAAGGGTTGTGAAAGAGGATGTTGTCCCCAATGTGAAAGGAATGAATCCCAAGGATGCGGTGTATATGCTTGAGCAAATGGGCTTGCGTGTTTCCATTGAAGGAAGCGGAAAGGTGGTAAACCAATCGGTGCCGCCAAATACGAGATTGATAAGAGGCAGTTCTATTTTATTAACACTAAAAAGTTGACAATGAGCCAATTGGAAAAAATATTACAAGGAGTTGAAATCATCGACAAAAGAGGGGAAGCTCCCTCTCGTGTCAACAACATTGTTTTCGATTCGCGACTTGTGAGCGAGGGCGATATTTATGTGGCTCAAAAAGGCACTCGTGTTGACGGTCATAAATTTATCGATGAGTGCATAGCAAAAGGAGCTTCGGTAATAGTTTGCGAAGATTTCCCCGCCTCACTCGATGCTTCGGTTTTTTATGTAAAAACAAGTGACAGCAGCAAGGCTCTCGGCATTATGGCCTCCAACTTTTTCGACAAGCCCTCACAAAAGTTGAAACTTGTGGGCATCACCGGCACCAACGGCAAAACCTCCACGGTAACAATGCTTTACAACCTATACCGGTCACTCGGTTATGCCGCGGGGCTTCTTTCTACGGTAAAAAACACCATCAACGGAAAGGACATCAATGCAACACACACCACCCCCGACGCCATTCAAATCAACAAACTTTTGAACCAGATGACGGAGGAGGGATGCGAATATTGTTTTATGGAGGTAAGCTCCCACGCCCTCGTTCAAAACAGGGTGGCGGGTTTGAACTTCAGCGGCGCTATTTTTTCAAACATAACACACGACCATCTCGACTTTCACAAAACCTTTAAAGAATACATCAAAGCCAAAAAGCTCTTTTTCGACAATCTGCCGAAGGAAGCCTTTGCCTTGGTGAATGTCGATGACAAAAACGGCCTTGTTATGGTTCAAAACACCAAGGCAAGAATAAAAACATACAGCCTGGAAAAGGCCGGCGATTACCGCGCCAAAATAATCGAAAACGCCTTTGAAGGATTGCATATGTACCTCGACGACAGCGATATATGGCTGCCCTTGGTCGGCAGATTCAACGCCCATAATGTCTTGGCCGTTTACGCCGCGGCAAGGGAGCTGGGCAGCGACAAGGAAGAGGTGCTGAAAGCCTTGAGCACCATTGAAACCGCCGAAGGGCGCTTCGAGGTATTACGCTCGCCCAAGGGCCGCACAGCCATTGTTGACTACGCCCACACACCCGACGCCCTTGCCAACGTGCTGGAAACCATCAACGACATACGCACAGGCAACGAACAACTGATAACCGTGGTGGGTGCCGGCGGCAATCGCGACAAAAGCAAACGTCCGGAAATGGCTGCCATTGCCGCCGAAATGAGCATGCGGGTGATTCTCACTTCCGACAATCCGCGGGACGAAGAGCCCGGGCAAATCATAAAAGATATGGAAGCCGGCCTTGAGGCTCCTTATAAAAATAAGGTGTTGTCGATAATCGACAGAAAAGAAGCTATCAAAACGGCAGTGGCACTGAGCAATCCCGGCGACATAATACTTGTGGCAGGCAAAGGCCACGAGAAATATCAGGAGATAAAAGGTGTGAGACATCACTTCGACGATAAAGAAATTATTAACGAACTCTTTAAACAAGGATAAATGTTATACTATCTGTTTGATTATCTTGACAAAGCATTCAATGTTCCCGGCGCGGGAGTTTTTCAATACATCTCGTTTCGTGCCGCCATGGCCGTCATTACCTCTTTGGTAATTTCCATGATTTTCGGTAAAAGTCTGATTCGTTTTCTGCTGAAAAAACAGGTGGGCGAAACGGTGCGCGATTTAGGCCTCGAAGGTCAAAAACAAAAGCAAGGCACACCCACCATGGGAGGGCTTATCATACTCGGCTCCATCCTCATCCCCACGTTGCTCTTTGCCAAATTGGATAACATCTACATCATAATGATGCTTGTTTCAACGGTTTGGCTGGGACTCATCGGCTTTATCGACGACTACATCAAGGTATTCAAAAAGAACAAAGAAGGACTGGCGGGCAAATTCAAAGTGCTGGGGCAGGTTACTCTCGGCATTTTCATAGGTTTGACAATGTGGCTGAGCAACGACATTGTCATTCGCGAAAAGCTTGACGAACAGACTGTTATAGAAAATAAAAAGGCAAGCGAGTGCAAGACTTCGTCCAACGATATTTTCAATCCCGAGCAGGTAAAATCCATGAAGACAACCATCCCTTTTGTGAAAAACAATGAATTCGACTATTCGTGGCTGCTCAAGTGGACAGGGAAAAATTATAAACAATACACGGTTGTGGTTTTTGTCCTAATCGTCATTGTCATAATCACGGCGGTATCAAACGGTGCCAACCTCACCGACGGGTTGGACGGGCTGGCGACCTCAACCTCTTCGGTGATAGCGGCCACACTCGGCATCCTTGCGTGGGTGTCGGGTAACTACATCTTCGCCGACTACCTTAATATAATGTACATCCCCAACTCGGGCGAGCTGGCCATCTTCATCTCGGCTTTTGTGGGAGCAGCCATAGGTTTTCTTTGGTACAACAGCTATCCCGCTCAGGTGTTTATGGGCGACACGGGCAGCCTTGCCATCGGCGGCATCATAGCCGTTTTTGCCATCATCATTCGCAAGGAGCTGCTCATCCCCATTCTGTGCGGCATTTTTCTCGTTGAAAATCTCTCGGTGATGATTCAGGTGAGCTGGTTTAAATACACCAAGAAAAAATACGGCGAAGGGCGGCGTGTGTTTTTGATGTCGCCGCTGCACCATCACTACCAGAAAAAAGGCTATCACGAAGCCAAAATCGTAATGCGCTTTTTCATCGTGGGCATCATGCTGGCGGTTTTCACAATAGTAACACTTAAACTCAGATAATCAATGCTATACGGAAACAAAAATATGGCTATTCTCGGTGGCGGCATAAGCGGCACAGGCACTGCTTTGCTTGCCCGCAAAAAGGGTTTCCGGGTTTTTGTTTCCGATACGGGAAAAATAAGCGACGAAAACAAAAAGTTGCTAAGAGAAAACGAGATAGAATTTGAGGAAAACAGACATAGCGAAGAGCGTATTTTAAGTGCAAACGAGGTGATGAAAAGCCCCGGAATACCCGATAGCGCACCCATAGTGCGCAAGATAAAAGAAAGAGGCATTCCGCTTATTTCGGAGATAGAATTTGCCGCCCGTTATACCGATGCCAAGAAGATTTGCATCACGGGAAGCAACGGCAAAACCACCACCACCTTGCTCACCTATCATATTTTTAAAAACGCGGGACTAAATGTGGGCCTTGCGGGCAACGTGGGACATAGTTTCGCCCGTCAGGTGGCCGAAAATAATTTCGATTATTACATACTGGAAATCAGCAGCTTTCAACTCGACAACATGTATGATTTCAAAGCCGATACAGCCATTCTCACCAACATCACACCTGACCATCTCGACAGGTATGATTACAAATTCGAGAACTACATCGATTCCAAATTCCGCATTTGCAACAATCAGGGCGAGGATGACGCCTTTATCTATAACGCTGATGATGAGGTGATTACAAGGGAGATTGAAAAAAGAAACATCAAAGCAAAAAAATATCCTTTTGCCATCAACAAAAAAACAGAAGGCGAAGGAGCTTGGGCAAACGACAAACAAATAAGTATTAACATCAACAAAAGCATATTGAATATGACATTGGAACAATTAGCACTTCAGGGAAAACACAATGTTTACAACTCCATGGCCGGAGGCATAGCGGCAAGGCTGGAGGCCATACGCAAAGACACCATTAAACAGTGTCTTTCGGATTTCGACCAGATAGAGCATCGCCTTGAGAAAGTAAGCAAGGTGCGTGGCGTCAGTTTTATCAACGACTCCAAGGCCACCAACGTAAACTCCACGTGGTTTGCTTTGGAATCGGTCAACTCGCCAATAATTTGGATTGTGGGCGGCGTTGACAAAGGCAACAATTACGAATCGCTGATACCGCTTGTGCAACAGAAAGTTAAGGCCATTATTTGCCTCGGCCTCGACAACGAAAAGCTGCACGACACCTTCGGGCCTTTTGTGGATTTCATCACCGAAACCACCGACATGAAAGATGCTGTTGAAAAAGGCTTCTACCTTGGTGAGCCGGGCGACACGGTACTCCTTTCGCCGGCCTGTGCCAGTTTCGACCTTTTTGAAAACTACGAAGACAGAGGTAACAAATTCAAAAGAGCAGTACAGGATTTATAATGAAAAAGATTATTGAGCATTTGGGCGGCGACAAGACCATTTGGGTTTTGGTAATCATCCTTTCGGTGATATCGCTTTTGGCTGTTTACAGCTCCACAGGCACGCTTGCATACAAATACCATGGCGGCCATACGGAGTTTTATCTCCTCAAGCACCTGTCGATTTTGATATTCGGCTTGGGGCTGATGTATGTTGCTCATATCGTGCCATACAAGTACTATAGCCGTATAGCTCAGATACTTATCTATATTTCAATACCGCTTTTGCTCATCACCCTCATAACGGGGACAAACCTAAACGAAGCCAGCCGTTGGCTCACGCTTCCCGTTATAAACCTCAGCTTTCAAACCTCCGATATGGCCAAGCTGGCCCTGATAATGTATGTGGCACGCTTGCTGTCGAAAAAACAAAGCGAAATCAAGGACCTGAAATCGGCATTTGTTCCAATTATGCTACCCATACTTCTCACGGTAGGCCTTATTTTGCCGGCAAATTTCTCCACGGCGGCAGTGCTTTTCGCCACCAGTTTGGTAATTCTTTTCATAGGCCGCATCAACCTTAAATACATCTTTTCCTTGATAGGCATAGGCATTTTCGGTTTTTTGATTTTGTTGCTTATCGCAAAAAGCAATCCCAACGTTTTGCCGCGCTTGGAAACGTGGATATCGAGGTTGGAAAGTTTCAGCGACAAAGATGCGGAGGGAAACTACCAGGCCGACCAAGCCAAAATAGCCATAGCCACAGGCAATCTTTTCGGCAAGATGCCCGGCAACAGCGTGCAGCGTAACTACTTACCTCACCCCTATTCCGACTTCATCTTTGCCATTATCGTGGAAGAATACGGGCTTTTCGGAGCCACCGGTGTCATACTTCTATACCTTATATTATTATACCGCTCCGTGCGCATAGCCTCCAACAGTCCGGGCACCTTCGGAGCCTTCCTTTCCATAGGGCTGGCCTTCAGCCTCGTTTTCCAAGCCATGATCAATATGATGGTGGCTGTCAATCTCTTACCCGTAACGGGTCAACCGCTGCCCCTAATTTCCATGGGCGGCACCTCCATTTGGTTTACATCAATTTCCATAGGAATTATTTTAAGCGTCAGTAGAGAATCAACAGAAAAAATCCAAGACCATGCAACAGCGTAATAAAAAAATAATAATCAGCGGAGGAGGCAGCGGCGGACATATTTTTCCGGCAATAGCCATCGCCAATGCCATGAAGGAAAGTTATCCGGGTGCCGATATTCTTTTTGTTGGCGCCAAAGGTAAAATGGAGATGGAGAAAGTGCCAAAAGCCGGCTATCGCATTGAAGGACTGTGGATTAGCGGCTTACAGCGTAAACTGACGCTGAAGAACATCAGCTTTCCTTTCAAGCTGATTTCAAGTTTGATAAAGGCCAAAAAAATCATCAAGGAGTTCAAACCCGATATTGCCATAGGAGTGGGCGGTTTTGCAAGCGGTCCTACCATCAATCAAGCCGCCAAAATGGGAATACCGACTATGATTCAGGAGCAGAATTCGTATCCCGGCATCACCAATATTTTGTTGTCGAAAAAAGTGGATAAAATCTGTGTTGCCTATGACGGTCTCGACAAATATTTCCCAAAAGAGAAAATTTACCTCACCGGTAATCCTGTCAGGAAAGAAGTGGTGGACATCGAGGGGAAAAAAGAAGAAGCCGCACGCTACTTCGAGCTTGACCCACAAAAACAAACCGTTTTGGTGGTGGGCGGCAGTCTGGGAGCGCGCACCATCAACGAGGCTATCGAAGAAAACCTTAAGAACTTCACTAACAAAGGAATACAGCTGATATGGCAAACAGGAATCAACTATTATCCGCAGGCCGAGAAGGCTCTTTTAGACCACAACGACCCCAACATAAAGGCGCATAAGTTCATCAACAGGATGGACCTTGCTTACGCCATGGCCGACGTGGTGATATCACGTGCCGGTGCCATAGCCATTTCCGAGCTTTGCCTTGTGGGCAAGCCCGTGATTCTCGTCCCCTCGCCTTTCGTGGCTGAGGACCACCAAACCAAGAATGCCTTGGCCTTGGTAACCTACAACGCGGCAATTTTGGTGAAAGATGCCGAGCAAAAAGAAAAGCTGTGGCCCGAATTGGAGGCTCTGCTCGACGACAAAGACAAGCAATTGAAACTCATGACCAACATATCGGCATTGGCTAAAAAAGATGCAACGGAAGCCATTGTTTCGGTGGCAAATACAATTATAAGATAATGAAAATCAAGGGAGACAACATATATTTTCTCGGCATCGGCGGCATCGGAATGAGCGCCTTGGCAAGGTTTTTTGCAGCCCAAGGCAAGCAGGTGGAAGGCTACGACAAGACGCCCTCACCCGTTACCGACGGGTTAATGGCCGAAGGAATAAGAGTCTCTTTCGACGACGACCCCGCTACCGTGGAGAGACTGCCTGACATGGTGGTTTACACTCCGGCCGTGCCGCGCGACAACAAAATTTTTAAATATCTGCTACACAAGGATGTGCCGTTTTTAAAACGTTCTCACGCCCTTGGCATTGTCACCAAAGATAATTTCACCATAGCCGTGGCAGGCACACACGGAAAGACCACCATTACGAGTCTGATAACTCATATTCTAAAGGAAGAAGGTTTCCCCGTAACGGGCTTTGTGGGAGGCATTTGCAACAACTACAATTCAAACCTCATCCTCTCGGAAAACACCGAAATTATTGTGGTGGAAGCCGATGAGTTCGACCGCTCCTTTCTCACCCTCTACCCCGATATCGCGGTCATTTCCTCTATGGATGCCGACCACCTCGACATTTACAAAGACAAAAAATACCTCGAAGAGTCCTTCTTTTTATTCAGCAGGCAGATAAAAGAAAACGGCACGCTGATAATTAAGGAAGGCCTGAAAACGGCAGCGGATTTAAAATGCAAAGTCCGCAAATTTTCTTACGAACAAGGAGGTTTTGCCGAAGCTTCATCATTAAGGGTAAAAGACGGAAAAAGCAGTTTTATTCTAAAAGCCGGCGACAAAGAACCCGTTGAAATAGAGAGTATTATGCCCGGAAAACACAATGCGGAAAATATAAGCGCCGCCATAAGCGCCTGCCTCGCCGCAGGAGTAAAACCCGAGGCGGCGGCACGAGCCCTAAGAAGCTACAAAGGAGTGAAAAGACGCTTCGACATCAGAGTGCAAAACAGCCGCCATATCTATATCGATGACTACGCGCACCACCCCGAGGAGATTTCGGCCACCTTGTTGGCGGCGAAAAGCCTCTTCCCCGGGGAGAAAATAACGGTAATTTTTCAACCTCATCTTTACAGCCGCACCCGCGATTTTGCCGACGACTTTGCCAAGTCGCTCTCGGCAGCCGACGAGGTGATGCTTATGGATATATATCCCGCAAGGGAAAAGCCCATAGAAGGAATAAACTCGCGGATGCTGCTCGATAAAATAAGTTGTAGAAAAAAGGAACTTGTTGATTTTAACAATGTTGCAGAAAAAATCAAAGCAAAAAAACCGCGCCTTTTGTTGACACTCGGTGCCGGCGACATCGACAGAATTGTTAAAGAAATAGAGGAGGTCTTGTCATGAAAAAGCTGATAAACAAACTGTTGTATGTGCTTGCCGTAGCGGCTTTGATAGCTCTTACCGCTTTTGCCGGCAAGCGGCACAGCCAAAGAATTTGTCCGGCCGTTGACATAAAAATAGACTACGGTCATCGCAAAGACGCACCCGATATCCTCTTGGTTCTCAACGATGTAAGGCAAGCAATAACCCTCAATTTCGATTCCTTGAAAGGCCGTCCGCTGTCGGAAATAAATATCGAGAGAATAGAAAATACCATGTCGAAAATCAACTACGCCAAACAGGTGGAAGTTTTCGGGCAAATTGACGGCAAAGTAGTCATATCGCTCAAACAGCGTCGTCCCATAGCGCGAATTTACGGCTCCGGCGGACATGAGTTTTATATCGATGAAAGCGGCACCGTAATGCCTGTGCGTTTCGGATATCCCGCCCGCGTTTTACCCTTTACCGGCAATATCGACGACAGATTTTACGAGGGTAACAACGTGAATATCAACTCGCCGGCCTTCGACAGCGTACCCGGCGCCGCCCTACTGCGAAATATTTATCGCATGGCAAAATACATCGACGGCAACAAGTTTTTGAAAGAAGAAATTACACAGGTGAACATCGCCGGCGACGGCACCATCACCATGATTCCCCTTGTGGGCAGGCATACTATAGAGATGCTTAGCTTTGACAACACCGAAGAAAAACTCCACAAATTGGAGATTTTCTATAAAAAAGGTCTGAGAACTTCGGGTTGGGGAAAATACAAAAAGATAAATATAGAATATAAAAATCAAATAGTGTGCACCAAAATTTAGAACTATGGAAAACTCGGAAATCATTGTAGGATTAGACATCGGAACCACGAAAATCGCCTGCGTTGTGGGACAGAAAAACGAGTATGACAAAATAGAGATACTCGGTTACGGCAAAGCGCCATCCATAGGCGTTTCGCGCGGTGTGGTCTCGAACATCGAAAAAACCGTTCAGTCGATACGGCGTGCCGTTGACGAGGCAGAGCTGAAATCGGGCATAAACATCGACCACGTTTACGTGGGCATTGCCGGACAACACATCAAAAGTCATCAGCATCGCGGCAGCCTTGTGCGCAACAGTCTCGACGACGAAGTGAGTCAAAAGGACATCGACACACTCATAGAAGATATGCACAAGTTGGTGATGCAACCCGGCGAGGAAATCATTCATGTGATACCTCAGGAATACATCGTTGACAAAGAGCAAGGCATCAAAGACCCCATCGGCATGTCGGGGATAAGTTTGGAAGCCAACTTCCACATTATCACCGGACAAATTACCGCTGCAAAAAACATCAACAAATGCGTGGTGAAATCGAACATGGTGGTTGAAGACCTTATCCTTGAGCCTCTTGCCTCTGCCGAGGCGGTGCTCAGCGAAGAGGAAAAAGAAGCCGGCATCGCCCTCGTTGACATCGGCGGCGGCACCACCGACATAGCCATCTTTCAGGAGGGCATCATACGCCACACCGCCGTCATCCCCTTGGGCGGCAACATCATCACCGAGGATGTGAAAGAAGGCTGCAGCATCATAAAAAATCAGGCCGAGGCACTGAAAGTGAAGTTTGGTTCGGCTTTGGCTGCCGAAAATCGTGACGAGGAGATTGTCTCCATTCCCGGACTTCGCGGCAGGGCACCCAAGGAGATAACCTTGAAGAACCTTGCCAACATCATTCAGGCACGCGTGGAAGAAATCATTGAGCACGTATATTTCGAGATTAAAAATTCGGGTTATGAAAAGAAACTCATCGGCGGCATAGTGCTCACGGGCGGAGGTGCACAGCTTAAGCATATTGCGCAGTTGTTCGAGTTTATCACCGGTATGGACACACGCATAGGCTATCCCAATGAACACCTTGCCGGCAATGTACCCGAAGAGCTTAACAGCCCCATGTATTCCACGAGTATAGGGCTGGTTATCAAAGGATTGCAAAGCATTGAAAATATGCCTGCTCCCGAGGTAAAAACCCGCGGTGCCAGCAAAGAATCCAGAGGCAGCTTCTTTGAAACAATCTTCAAAAAAGGTAAACAATTCTTTGAAGACGACGTGGATTAAGCTATTTCAAAGGCGAAAATCGCCACCCAAAAGCGAATCGATTAATTAACATTCAATCGTTAATAAATCCTTAATACCAAGTATTTGGAGGAATGAATAACTATATATTTTTAACCAAACCATAAATGATAGACTTATGATCAAATTTGATGCTCCGAAAGAATTATCTTCAATCATTAAAGTTTTAGGTGTTGGCGGTGGAGGCTCCAACGCTGTAAATCACATGTTTAACCAAGGAATCAAGGGTGTCGATTTCGTTATTTGCAACACCGACGCCCAGGCTCTCGACATGAGCCCCGTCCCCACCAAGATACAGCTCGGCGCCAGCCTGACAGAAGGACGCGGTGCCGGTTCGCAACCCGAAGTGGGCAAAAATTCCGCCATTGAAAACATAGAAGACATAAAAGAAATTCTCGAAAAGAATACCAAAATGCTTTTTATCACCGCCGGCATGGGCGGTGGTACCGGCACGGGTGCCGCACCCGTGATAGCTGCCATTTCCAAAGAGATGGGCATACTCACGGTGGCCATTGTCACCTTGCCCTTTTCGTTTGAAGGACGTAAAAGAAGGTTGCAAGCCGAACAGGGAATTGAGGAATTGAGAAGGAACGTGGACACCATTCTGGTGATTTCCAACGACAAATTGCGTGAGCTTTACGGCAACTTGAAACTTTTCGAAGCCTTCGGTAAAGCCGACAACATACTCACCAATGCGGCACGCGGCATTGCCGAGATAATAACGGTTCCGGGATATATGAACGTTGATTTCGAGGATGTTAAAACCGTTATGAAAAACTCGGGAGTGGCCATAATGGGAACAGGAATGGCCAAAGGCGAAAATCGCGCACTCGAAGCCGTGGAGATGGCTCTTTCGTCGCCGCTACTCAACGACAGCCACATTGTGGGTGCCGATAATATTTTGCTGTACATCAGCACCGGCACCGAAGAAATAGAAATGGACGAGGTGGCCGAGATTACCGATTATATACAGGAAGAAGCCGGCATGTCGGCAGATATCATCTGGGGTATCGGCAAAGACGAATCGCTGGAAGATAAAATCAACATCACGGTTATTGCTACAGGTTTCAAGTCCGACAGTATAGGCGGCATAGAGAAAAAACCCGAGAAAAAAGTGATGAAACTCGACGAGGCCGACAAAGAGCCCGCAAAAGAAAATAAAGCGGACAGCGACGACGACGGAATGGTTTTGATAACACGCAAACCCGCTGAAACACAGACTGCAGAGGCAGGCATTCCCGAGATGCGTTCGGAGGAGAAACGTCCCGACATTGTGGAAGAGATAATAAGCAAGTCGCCCACAAGCGAAAGCTCGCCCGAGGAGAAAACCTATACGATTTACACCCTTGACGACGACGAAAACAGCAAGCCCGAGCAAGTGGTGAGAAATGTCGCCGAACAACAAAGCGAGGAAACGACGATTGACAAACCCGATTTTGACGAAAACTTCGGCAACAAAACGGCAGAACGCACCCAAAAGCTGAAAAACCTCAGCATGAAACTTAACAACCCCGACAGTTTCAGGGAAATAGAAAACGTTCCTGCTTATATGCGTCGCGGGGTAAATCTGAGCGAGACACCCGCTTCCGACGAAGAGCACGTGTCGCGCTACACCCTTGACAGCGAAACGGGAGAGATGAAATCGAACAACTCGTTTTTACACGATAACGTTGATTGACAATGGAACTTGCAAAGAAAATAAACGAAGACCTGAAACAGGCCATGCTTGCCAAAGACAAGCGTAAACTCGAGGCCCTACGCGCCATAAAAGCTGCGCTTTTGCTGCTGAAAACAGGAAAAGACACAGGCACTACCGAAGTCCCCGAGACATTGGAACTCAAGACCTTGCAAAAGCTTGTAAAACAGCGTCGCGAGTCGGCGGAACTCTACAAAGCACAAAACCGCAGCGACCTCTATGAAGAAGAGGTCTATCAGGCCGAAATCATCGAAGCTTATCTTCCGAAACAAATGAGTGAGGATGAGATTCGTGACGGCGTGCGCGAGATAATAGAGCAAAGCGGAGCTTCGTCCATGAAAGATATGGGCAGGGTAATGGGCATGGCCGCCAAAAAGTTTGCCGGCAAAGCAGACAATAAAACGGTGTCGAAAATTGTTAAAGATATTCTTGGAGCATAAGAACGTTAGATTTGGTTTGAAGCCGTCCGCCATAATTGGCGGTCGGCTTTTTTTTAGTATTAAATAATATGTAAGAACAATGGAAAATATTGCCATCATCAGCGGAGGATTTTCGGGTGAAAGCGTCATCTCAATCGAGAGTGCCAAATTTGTTGTCGAAAATATCGACCGCAGCAAATACACCGGTTATCAGATAATTATAGACGGCAGCGGCTGGTATTATCTCGACAAAAACGGCAAGCGCTACGATGTTGACCGCAACGATTTCAGCCTTTCGCTGCCGCAGGGAAAAATAACTTTCGCAAAGGTCTTTAACATTATACACGGCGACCCGGGCGAAAACGGCAAGATGACGGCATATTTCGAGATGCTTGGAATTCCCTCCACCTCAAGCAATTCTGTTGTATCGGCACTCACCTTTAACAAAGCATATTGCAACAAGGTCGTGTCGGCCCTCGGCGTAAACACCGCATCGGAAGTGTATCTCAACGCAGGAGACGAGATAAACAGCGAAGAAATATTACAAATTACGGGTCTCCCCTGCTTTGTGAAACCCAACGCCGGCGGCTCGAGCATAGGCATGAGCAAAGTGAATGAAAAAGAAGAGCTTATTCCCGCCATAGAAAGAGCCTTTGCCGAGGACTCGCAAGTGCTCATCGAGGAATACATCGAGGGGCGCGAGGTGACCTGCGGTGTAATACATTCAAAAGGAGCCACTTACGTGCTGCCGCTGTGCGAGGTGGTCTCCAAAAACGATTTTTTCGACTACCAAGCAAAATATGAAAAAGGCCTGGCCGAAGAGATAATTCCTGCGCCCGTTGACAAAAGCACCGAAGAGAGCGTAAAAGCCACATCCTCATATCTTTATCATAAGCTGAATTGCTCCGGAATCGTGCGCATGGATTATATTGTGACGGATGATAATATCTATTTTCTGGAAGTGAACACCATACCGGGACTATCGGGGGCTAGCATTGTGCCCAAGATGGCCAAAGAATTCGGATGGAGTTATAAAGAGCTGATTGA